>JAISRY010000027.1 GCA_031273385.1 Tannerellaceae bacterium
AGGTATCGCCGTCTTTGTAGACAAACTGGTCGATCGGTTGCGCCCCGTTGACGATGTCGTTAATCAACGGCTTGCCGATCAAATCCCTGTACGGCCCCTCGGGACGGTCGCTTACGGCAACGCCGATACCGCCCGTTACGCCCTCATGGACGTCGTTCGCCCCGAAAAAGAGGTAATACTTTCCCCCTTTCCGAATCACCGAGGGCGCCCACATCGCCTTTTTAGCCCATTTCACCTCCGAAGTGTCCAGGATAGATGGATGCTTCGTCCAGGTAACCAGGTCTTTTGACGAGAAGCAATCGAAAAAGGTCTGCTTCTCATACTCATCGCTCCATGTAGGGTAAATCCAGTACGTATCGTCATAAATAATCCCCTCGGGGTCGGCATACCAACCGTCGAACACAGGGTTGCCGCTCATTGGCGGCGGTTGCTTCGCTACGGATGAGGCCGCTACGAAAGCAACGAAAAGGAACATACACATCGCTTTTTTCATATCATATCTGCTTTTATTTGTTTTCCCACATATAAATAACGGCGTCGCCCGGATCGACCTCCGTCGTAGAGGCATAGAGGCTGGCCGGCACGATCGTACCGTCTTTCTGCACTTTCTTGACGGAGTCGTCCGTTATGATCGTCATCTGCATCGGGTGTTGGTGGTCGCGGTTGACGACGACCAGAAACCGGTTCTTCCCTTTCTCCAGGAGCGAGATGACCGCTCCGCCGTCGCTTGTTTTCAGGAGTTTGACGGGAGGGATCGCCGGATTGTTCTCCTCCTGGAAACGGGCGGTGAGCCAGGGGCTGGGCGTATACTCGCCCGAATGCCATACCTTGGCCACCGTCGAGCCGTAGAATACGCCCGACAGGTTCTTGACCTCGTTGTTGACGAGCTTGAGGCGGTCGTAGACTACCGTACGCTTTCCGTGGTCTATCGGCGAATGGTGGTAATCCTCGTACCCGCCGCCGTTGTAGGCAAAATACTGGAGCGCCTGCGCGCCGTAGGCCAGGTTGCTGTATATCTGCAACCGGAGTTCGCCGACGGTGGGGATAGGATAGATCCGGTGCGCCACCGACAGGACGTATGCCCAGATGGGAAGCCCCGTCTTCTTAGAAACCGCCATGACATCTTCCAGGTTGGCATACCATTTCTCCCGCAACCGGCTCTTCCCCTCTTCCACAATGACGGGGTAGTGGTCGAACGAGATAAACGTGACCGGTACCTCCTTTACGAACGCCTCCAGGTACTCGCGGTAGGAGGGCGCGCCGTACAGCTTCTCATCGTCTACGCCGAGCTGGTGGAACGTGGCATAGTTGGGCAGCAGGTTGATGTAGCAGAAATGCTTCGTGTCGAACGCCTGTATCCGCTTCACCCATTCGCCGAGCTTGGCAAACATGCTGGCTCCCGGCTCATCGCTAAGGACGTAGCCGGCCAGGGCGGGATGGTTCATCACCCGTTTCACGACCCGCTCCGTTTCGGTTTCCAGCTCCGGACAGCTCAGCATAATCTTCACGCCCACCTTGTGGGCATTGTCCATCACTTTCAGCGTCTCATCGAGGCTTCCCCATGCCCAGCATATATCGATACCCGCCTCTTTCAACTCGCGGAGGCGTTCCGTCGTCCCCTCGGGTACGCCTCCATACGCAACAATGGCTATCTCGCCCTCTTTCTTCAACTTCTCCTGGGAAAATACATTCAAACACGCACCGGCAAGCAGTGCAATCATCAGATAAACGTTTACTTTCATTTTCATTCTATTATTTAATATCACTATATCATCTTATTTCGGTGGACTCGTCAGCAATCCGATCGTCCGCCCCTTATTGCCGGTCGCGCAATAAAACAGGTAAAAACGCTCGTCTTGCGGATTGAATACGAGTGAAATCTTATGGGCATACTCCTTGTCAAGCCCTCCCGGATGCCCGCCGAACGCATACAGCGGCTCGGGGTCGATCGTCCAATGCGCCAGATCGCGGGAAAAGGCCATCATAATGCTTGCTCCGCCCCGCCCGACGCCAAAATAGAACATCACCCAGTGGTCTCCGTCCCGGAATACTTTCGGGTCGGAGGCAAAGGTGGCATCCCAGCCGCCCGGACTACTTCCGTTTTGAACGATAGGATTGAACGGATACCTGACCCAATGGATCAGATCGGTCGAAAGGGCAAGGCCTGTCTGCTCAATGTGCCCGTTGGCCGCGTTATAGAAATTGTAATAGGTCCCGTCATGCTCGACCAACCATGGCTGGTAAATACACTCCTTTTCCCACTCCTTACAATCTGTTTGATACACCGAAAGCACAGGGTCGTCCGATACCCGCGCCCAGTGCAGCCCATCGCTGCTTGCGGCGACCCCCTCATACCCAGGCCTCAGCTCATACCCTCCCTGCCTGGGGTAGGCGCCGTAAAGCGTCCAGTACCGCCCCTCTTTCTTCCGAAGCGTGCGTGGCGCTTTGATGTCCCAACTGTCGTACAGGTAAGCCCCCACGACACAGCCGCCGTGGTCGAACTCCCCCTCGGCGCCGAAACCCATAGCGGTTTGCGGGTTATCCCAATGGATCAGGTCTTGGCTCTCTGCAACGAAAGAGTTATATCCCTGACCGTTGAATCCAATGAAACTCATATACCACACCCCCGGTTTGTCCGCGAGCTGATAAACGCACGGCACATCGAAACTGTGGAACTTCTCCGCGCCGGGAATCCTGTAATCCGACGGGATCACCGGGTCGGGGTGGTATGTCCATCCGCGATACGGCGCGCTCCAGCGGCTGATCGTTTCGGCATCTATCGCTTCCGTCGATTCCTTTGCCTGTTGCGCATCTACGCGAAACAGGGAAGCGCATAGTGTGAAAGCTACAATAAATGAGGTAAAACGTGACATATTCATAATGCTCAATGTTGTGATTTTAATAACTCTTATGTTGTGATTATTCTCTTACCATCTAATCCGAAACAAAGATACAGATTCTTTCTGAAAACCGGATCAGAATTTTCAGGATTAAAGAATTTTCAGAATTAACGTTTCCGCAAGCTCAACCCTACTTTCCGGCATGAACGCAACTTGAACGCAAAAGGCGCCTCCACACCCCTCTCCCGAAAAGCCTTTCAAGCATGTCGTTGAACGGAGTTTGAACGCACATAGTCATATTCCTACATTATATTATAAAAGAAAGAAAAAAAAGAAATAGCGCTCCCGCTTTTTTTTCCCTTTTTTTTCATTGCCACAAAGGGTAACTCGTAACCCTGAAAATAGCTCCCGTCCCATTTCAAATAGCTCCCGACCGAATAAAAATAGCTCCCGACCTATTTCAAATAGCTCCCGTCCGAATACGGATGTCAACCCACCTTATAATGACGACGAACCATAATCGTGTGAAAATCAAATAGTATCCGTCATTATAACCGAGCGGGAGAACGTCATGTCGACCGAGCGCAGCGAGTGGAGACACCTCAGATCGCACCCGCCTGCCCTTTCGATCTGAGGTGTCTCCACTCGCTGCGCTCGGTCGACATGACGTTCTCCCGCTCGGTCATCTTAATGAATTACTCTTCCCACCAGCGCTCTTTTTCTTTTTTGATCAGTTCTTCGAGGTAGAGTGCCTGGTCGGCGCGGTTGCGTTTGCCGCCAGGCGCTTCGAGCATTTTCCCGCCGTTGTAGTGCGGCGAAATGGAGCAATTCAGATCCAAATCGGCGCACAACATACCGATGCCCTCCACCTCAAACCGGCGCACATCCCTGAACGTATCGCCCGAAGCGCCTACGGAGGGGTCTTTGTCCGGCACTTCGACGTCCCGCCCGGCCGTATCGAAAATGCCGTAGGATTTCCCCAGCACACTGGCTACGAAACGGACGCCATTGTCGGCGGCACGCGCCGGAAGCAGGCTGCGGTAATAGCCGGCGACGGGGAACAGGATCACCTCAGCCCCCTTTAACGCCAGCAGTTCGGTGATGTCGGTAAACCAACTGTCGTAACAGATGATGATCCCTACTTTTCCGAAATCGGTTTCAAAGATATCTGTCCTTGTCCCGGGTGTAACGCCTTTCTCGTTTACTTCCGGACTGTAGGGGTGAATCTTGTCATACACGCCGGCCAGCAGGCCATTCCGGTCGTACAGTACGCCGCGGTTGTACTTTTTCCCGTCCGTTTTGTCGACAACCAGCACCGAGGCGGCTACGTACATCCGGTGTTTTGCCGCCAGGCCGGACAACAGGTTTAGCAGGGCATCGCCCTCCGAGGCATCGCCGCTACCCTGCGCCACATGTTCGGGATAGAGCAGCAGGTCGGCGCCGTCGCGGGCGGCTTGTGCGGCAACGGCTACCATTTGGGCGGGATTCATGTTGCCTTGCGTACAGGCGAAGCGCACCCAGCGGGGTTTCAACGGTTCGGCGGGCGTGAGCGACAAACTCCGGAGTTTCACCTCGCCTGCGGCATTGAAACGGTAGAATACACTCAGTTCCGTTTCCGCAGGGTCATGGCCGGTAACGGCAATCGTCGCGCGCCCCTCCACCATGCCGTCGTCCCGTTTGTAGAACTTGAAAATCCCGTCGTGACTGCTTGCCTTGCACTGGAAGAGCAGGTTACGCTGCGGATTGACACCCCCGGAGATGGAAAAGAGCGCCCTGTAATCGTATGTTCCCGGATTAAGCCTGGTTTTGGTCGAGATACGGCCTACCGCCCTGTCGTCGCCATTCCCTGCAAGCGAGAGGTATGCTCCCGCGGCATCTTTTTCCAGCGCAAAACGCGGCGCATGTTCCGCCTGGAACGTGGTCAGCGTCCAGTCGTCGGGCAGGCCGCCTGTCTTCCCTTTCGTAAAATCAGCCTGGTAAGCGGGAGCCTGGGCAATGCTAAACCGGTAGGTGACGCTGCCCTCCCACCACAGGTTGAAATTCGTTCCCCACAGGTTGTTGAACAAACAGAAATGGATACCTTTATGTATATCGGGCAATTCGGGGGAGTAGTTCAGGGCGTTCCGTTCACCGATAACGACTACCGGCGCGTCGAGGCTGGTAATGCGTATCGTGCCGTTCGTCGTGACCAGATCCACATAGCGGTCGATGCAGTGCATCTGCCGGTTTCCTCCCCGTACCACATCCAGGACATCTACCTTGTCCCCCATCTTTTCGGCGAAAATAGCGGTTACTTCCGACGGCAGAAATGACACCCAATAGGCTTCCGGCAGGCGGTTGGCCGGCTTATTGATCAACGATACGGCCATCTCGACGCTGCCGTCCTCTTTGACTATGTATTGGGTGTTGACCTGTTCGGGCAACACGCTTTTATCAATCGCCGGATGTTCGGGGAACGAGAGGATACAATGGGTTGTGGCCATGCCGTTTTCCGCTTTGCCGGTAGCCCTGCTGTCGGCTTTTGCCGTTATACTGGCCGACCGGGCTTTGGTTTTCCTTAACCCCGGGTTGCCAAACTCCTGATTGCTTTCCCTGTTATGCGCTCCCCGCACGTAGGCATTGTAGAAGTTGAGGTAGTCGTCAACGGAAAAGGTTTGGTAGGTAATCTCGCCGGCGCTCATTTCCAAGTGCTGATGCTGAATGACAATCGCCCCGTTATCGCCGGCTTTCCCCGGCGTACTGCGTTCTGTCGTTTTCAAGGGGGCAACATGTTCGATATCCCCGACCGCCGCTTTTGCTTCGGTTTGCAGGTTTTCCGGCAAAAGGGCAATCGCTTTGTTGATGTGATCCGCTTTCTCGCGCCAGGAGGCTTCCATCCGGCGAAACGGCGGCAACCGGCGGGAGGCGTTGAAGAGGCCAATATCCGTTTTGTCGTAGTTGCCCAGCAGCGAACCGGCAAGCCCCCATGTGTGTTCGGCAACCATCCCCAGGCGGACGGCATAATCGACGGCGGTATCGCTTTCCGGGTCGATCTTACCGGCCCTGATCCAGCCGGTGTAAAGCCGGGACAATGCGCGATACTTCGCCATCATAACCGGCGAGCTGGCGTAACCGTAGATCCACGTGTCGCCGATCTCCGAAGTCACTACCGGCAGTTGCGCCGTCATCCGGCCTACGACTTCGGCAATCTCATTAAAGGTCGATGCCACAACTTCCGCGTTCGGATATTTCTTCCGCAAACCGGCATAGATCGCTTTGACCTCTTCAAGCGTATGCGGGCCATGGTTATCGCCGGTGAACTTCACCGCTACGGCAGTCTCCCCGTCGGGGAGGATCATGTCGCCGCCATATTCGCCGTAATAGGCCAGGATAATCTCCTTGCCGTCGGTATTCCGCCAAATGCACACCGGCGGAACTTCCGGCACGGTGGACTGGTTGTTGCACCCGATATCCAGCAAGCGGATACCGGCATCGTGAAGCGGCGAAATAATCCCGCGCGTATGCCCCGGCACATCGGACATCCTTGCAGCAATGGTCTTTTTGCCGAAACGCCTGTCGAGGCGTTGGCTGAGCCGGAGTATCGCTTCAAACAGTTCTTTGGACATGGATTCCGATTCGACGGTATACGGGACGCCGTTCCACACAATGTCGCCACGACGGATGGCCTCTTCGAGTTCCTTTACCGCTTCGGGAGCCGCCTGTTGCAGATAGGCGGAGATGAGCCACGACCCGGTCGTCCACACATACCTGTCCCGGCTCCCCTCCTCCTGCAACCGTTTCGATACCGCTATCGCTTTAGGAATAAACTCCTTGATATAGCGCTCTTCCACTTTCGACGCCAGATCGGTATACCCTATGTCGAGATGCGTTTTGAAAATCACATGGACGCTCTTCACCTGTTGATTGAGCGGTTGCCCGTAGGCTGCCGTTAACGAGAGGCACAGTGTAGCCAGCAATATGGCGCGGATGATATGCTTCATCTTTCTACTATTTAATTTTCGATATGCAGTTTGAATGTTTCTATCGCGTGGTGGCCGACGGGATAAGAGAATCCGCGCTCTTGGGAGGGGATTGCCGCAGGTTCCTCTTCGATCAGGTTGGTGTGTTCCACCCGCCGTACCGGCTTGAAGAGTGAAAAGGCGGCTTTCGTATCTTTGCCCTCTATGTCGTAGCAGCGGAGGACGACGGCATCATCGTCGTCGCATTTCTTAATAGTACTGACCATAACGCCCTTGCCGTCTACCGATACGAAACTGTATTGTTCGGGCAGGTAGCCGGCCTGTTTCAGGGGATCGCCGAGGGCGGTGAGAAGCGGTTGGTTGCTTTGTGCGCCTGAGCGATAGCCATTTTGCCAGTTACCGGTATGGGTATAGATCGAGAAACGATAGGTGTGATCGCCCGCCTGCAGGTAGTAATTCCCCCTCCCGTGACAGCTTTTCCGGCTGGCCAGGAGAATGGGCTGCAAGACGGGATAATCCACCGGATTCTCCGTCGGATCCACCCAGTCAAAGACGGCGACATCCGAGCTGACGGTGATCCCCTGCTTTCCGTCGGAAGCCGAGAACCAGTCCTGCACTTCACGTGGATGCACATCCTTGCAGGGTGTGTCGTAAATCTGATTGTCTTTGGAATAGCCTGCCGCTCCGGCAATCTCGTCTTTCCCGACCTCCACAACGCCCATCGGCACTTCGTAGGCTACTTTCGCCTGTTTCATATTGACCGGAAACGCCAGGCGGAACTCCCGCCAGTTCTCACCGTTGAAGCGGTTCAGGTCTGTTTCGACATCAATCCGCTTGACGGTCTTATACAGCACGATGCGTATCACGGCCTGTGTCTCTTTCAATGGCTGGATGGTCTGGAAAACGTCGCGCACCGCTCCCGTCTCGATACACTGCCACTGCTGTTTGTAATGGCTTAGCTTGTCAAAGCCCTCCATCGTGGGCTGTTGCACGTCGGTAAACTCACCCGCGCCGTTGCCTACCGACTGCATGGTGAACAGTTCGGCACCCGAAAACTTTTCAGTTTGGAAAAACTCCCTTTTCAGCTCCTTGTCGTACAGGCTTTCAATCCCCCCGTCGCCCAAGACCAGTTTGTAGAAGCGGTTTTCGTATGCGGGAACGGCTGCCGGTATCTGCGCGTTGCCTGCCGGAGGCGTCCCCCCGGTGAGGTAATAGGTCTTGTAGCCCAATGCCGGGACCTTTTCGGCAACGAACAGAAAGGTGACCGTTTCGTCGCGGTTGCCCGTAAACCTGTGGTTTGAAGTCAGCTGATAGGGCACGTCGTTCCCATCGGCGTCGACCAGCCTGTAATGGTTGTGCGGACGCCCCTCCACATCCAGCGTAAACTCCACCGGGTCTGTCCTTTCCCACGAAAGGGGATTGAAGACGGTAACGGCCTGCAGGTATTCGCTTTTGAACTTGATTTGACGGGAGATGGAAGCCAGCGACTCATCGAGTATCTTCTTCCCGCTATCCCTGGCGTACTCGAACTTTTCGCGGAACATGCGGTCGGTAATATCTCCGTGGTTGCCTCCCCAGCCGTGGTCGGGATAGATGGCGGATTCCCACGCGCTATCAAACAGTTGGGCGGGATAACCGCTGAAACTGTGCAGCGTCAGCGCGTTGAACGTGGCGAACTTTTCAGCGGCCGTCAGTAGCCGGCTGGCATCCCGTCCGGCTTTCAACGCCCGCCGGTGCGCCGGGCCGTGAATATAGAGCCACACGTCGGGACGCTCGCCCATCAACTCGTCGAATTTGGCCTCCTTGCCGGCGGCCACCTCATCCATGACGCGGGTTGCCGTGGAATACGAAATGTAGGGCAACCCTTTTTCATTGCCGTTGCGCACGCCGTCGTTCCATTCTTCCATGTACTTGTCCCAGTTCACCGGCTCCGAAAAATCGAACGAGTAGAGCATAAGCCGTACCGGTGGAATGTTCCTTTTCCGGTAATAGTCGTCCCACTGGTTGACGTAACCGGTGAGGACTTTTGTGCGGGCTTCCTCCGTGGGAGCGTGTGCGACGGGCATGGTCTTGTCGTGATACTGCCCCGGCGTCCAGCCAAGTATCGAACTGCCATCGGGACTGAACCACTTATGAAACCCCGGCTCGTGACGGCTGAACTGATAATAGGGAATGCCCGCCTTAGCCAGTATCTGCGGAAACTGTATCGCCATGCCGGGCACGTCTTCGTTGTACGCCGTACGGAAATCGCAGCCGGGCAGCGTCTTCTTCAGCAACTTCCTGCCAAAGTAAACCTGCCTGATCAACGCCTCGCCATCGTACATCGACTGATAAGGCTGACTGGCGGTAGCCCCCCACTCCAAACGCCCCTCGAGGGTATATCTCAGAATATCGCCATACCTTTCCGGATGACGCTTCAGGTATTCCCCCAAATACATAGCGCTCTCAACGGAAAAACAGTAATTCCGATTCTCCGCCAAACGCTTCAACGCCGGCGTAATCATCCTTTCGTCGCGAAAACGTATACACTCCTCCGGCGCATCCATCCAGGCAATATCCTGATGGCTGGAGTTCACAAGATACATCTGCCCCCCCTTGAAATAGGGAGTATTTTGCGCCTGCACACCCGATAAGCAGACAAAAAGGCTTGCCCATGCTGTAAAATACGTTAGTCTGTTCATTTTAGTATTCCTTATTGAATTATTATTTAAGTATAACCAGGGCATAAAGTTAATCAATATTCTTTTCAACGACATGCAATCCGTATTTATTGCTTGTAACGGCGTATCATTGACCATGCCCCCTCACGGATGGCCTCTTCCGTTGCCCGAACTACTCGTATTCCCCGAAACGACACCTTTTTCAAGTCTGCCTTTCGATGTACAGCCGATTATAATCAAGTGGTGCCCGTCATTGCGAGTACCCAATAAACCCGGTTTATCAAAAAAGGAAATGACGGCGATTGCAATCCCGTTAGGGGGACCGAGCGGGAGAACGTCATGTCGACCGAGCGCAGCGAGTGGAGACACCTCCGATCGAGAGGACGGTAAATGAGGTTTTAGTCCCACTTCTGGATTGCTTCACTGCGTTCGCAATGACGGATACTGTTTGATTTCCAGCCGATTACAATCAAGTAGCACCCGTCATTGCGAACGGAGTGAAGCAATCCAGAGGTGCGACACACTCATTTACCGCCCTTGCGATAGAAGGTGTCTCCACTCGCTGCGCTCGGTCGACATGACGTGCTTGCTTGCGCTCGGTTATAATGACGGATACCACTGTTCACTATTCACTGTTCACTGTTCACTATTCACTATTCACTCTCTTGCGGAGGTGTGCACGGAGACGGCGCGGAAACGGTTACGGCAATGGGTGCTCAGGAATCCCAAGATCGGGCAGGCGCTCGAAGAAAATGGGTATGTCAAAGGCGCTCGGCTGCTGACGCCCGAACAAGTGCGCATCCTCGTTCACTTCCTGGGTGAGCCTTGACGCCCCCCCCGCGGCTACACAACTGTGTCGTCCCCGCTACACAGTTGTGTTGTCCCCGCTAC
>JAISRY010000188.1 GCA_031273385.1 Tannerellaceae bacterium
CGACTTGAATTAAAAGGTGAGAGTTTAAGAAAAAAACAGTAATTTTGTCATGTGCAAAAAATGTCACATAGTGGGCGGGTATCACCGAAATCACTGGGCGGGTATCGCCGAAATATCCAATTTCAACGAAACTAATATTCAATTCCCTATTTTTTAGCATATTATTTTCACCTAAAAGCAGGTTTGAAAGAAAGCGGACAAGATATTTGTCGGTTCTATGGATTCCCTGCGTTATGTTCTCATAATTGGCACGGACAAGCGCATTGCGGAAATACCACGAATGCTTGGCAAACAGATCATTGCTTAGATTTTCAAAGCCAAGGTTACGCAGATATTTTATTAAAAATACCGCCGTTGTTCTTGTGTTTCCTTCGCCGAAAGCATGGATTTGCCACAAAGAAGCGACGAACTGCGCGATGTGTTCGACGATTTGTTGCTTGCTTAATCCTTTGTAATCAAAGGCTTTCTCCACCTTGAGATCATATTCGAGCGTTTTAAAAATATCATAGTCGCGTATCTTTCCCGCAAACTTGTAGATGCCTGTAAACAGTTGCCTGTGAATGCCAATGTATTCTACCGGCGAAAAAGAAAAGGTATTGCGTGATAAGATTTCGGCAATTCTCGCGGAGACCTTATCGGCTTCTTCTGTGCGGTCGTCATCGCCGCTTCTGACGGTTTTTGTTTCGTAATAGCTGTCAATACGATTTCTCACTTCGTGAAAAGTGATATCGCCCTCGATATTTTCTTTGGCCGTTTCGATGAGGTAGGCGGAAGGCGTTAAGCCGTCAACCTGCTGCAAGCCGATAGCCGTTTGCCAAATTTGGCTTTTCTCTATTTTGCCGGGGTCACCCTGACGGATATATTCGTCAAATTCTTCCATTTTTCCCATAATGATTTAACCACGCAAAGGTAGTGCAAATACGCTCATCCACCAATCATTTCAAGAAAAGAAATCTACACAATTGTGTCGTCGGCGCTACACAGTTGTGTTGTCAAGGCTACACAATTGTGTTGTCGGAGCTACACAACTGTGTACTGCCGGCTACACAGTTGTGTACGGACGGCTATGAAAATGGGACGGGAGCTATTTCTATTGGTTCCCGTCCGGAAATGGCAGTGGGGAGCAGGAAACGGCTGGAGAACCCCACTCCTTTTTTGGTCGCTCTATTTGTCTGTTTTAGTGCATCATACATCAAAAACAAGTGGGGAGTGAGCAAAAAAAAGGTTTTTTCAACTCTATATATATGCTTTTTATGGTCTTTTGCCCTATATCTCTATTTCCCCCTAGGTTTTTATTTTCTTATTTCTTCCCCACTACTCCACTTATTACTCTTTTCATCTTTTTACTTAGGGAAAAGAAGAAAGAAGTGAATAAGAGTATAAGCATTTGATTGATCATTGTTTATGGTTTATCCATACTGTTATATTTTTATTTTCCAAAAAATTGCTTTTTTCGCTGAAAAGGAGTGGGGAAGCCTTTTTCGCTTCTCCACTTTTTCCCGTTACCCCACTTGTTTTTGCCCCTTTTTTGCCTAAAAATGGGTTTCAAAAGACCACGAGATGACCACGAAAAGACCACGAAAAGACCACGAAAAGACCACGAAAAGACCATCAAAAGACCATCAAAAGACCATCAAAAGACCATCAAAAGACCATCAAAAGACCATGAAGACCATGAAATGACCATGAAATGACCATAAAAAGACCATACATGAGATGACAATGGATGACAATAAAATGACAACGGATGACAATAAAACGACAATAAAACGACAACAGATGACAATAAAACGACAATAAAACGACAATAAAATGACAATGAAATGACAATAAAATGACAATAAAACGACAATAAAACGACAACGGACGACAATAAAACGACAATGAAATGTGTATATGTGTTGTACCTTCTGGATTACTTCACTACGTTTATAATGACGACGAATCGCAATCGTATGGAAATCAAGCTCTCTTAAAAAGCCCTTATTTTCAAAGGTTCCCTTAGTAGCCAAGATACTGCCCGCCCTCTTTTTTCTTCCCTTATAATGACGACGAATCGCAATCGTGTGAAAATCAAGTAGTACCCGTCATTGCGAACGCAGTGAAGCAATCCAGAGGTGCGACACATAGACGCACTTCTGGATTGCTTCACTGCGTTCGCAATGACGGGTACTACTTGGTTATAATCGGATGTAAATCAACGCAATCGCCGTCATTTCCCTTTTTGATAAACGCAGTTTATTGGGTACTCACAATGACGGGCAGACACGCAGGTCTGCCCCTACCCGCAATTCTGTAAATTCTTTAATCCTGAAAATTCTGATTCAGACAGCACTCTCAACTCTCAACTCTCAACTCATAAGTTTGGATATTATGTAGATTATTATTATATTTGTCAGTTTTTACAAAAGGACGTATTGATATAGGATGAATAGTAGAAATGAGAATATCCCTGTCCACGGAATGGGGCGGGAGGAAGAGGTTGAGGTAAGGATCAAAACGTTAAGGGATGAAATAGAGCAACATAATTACAATTATTATGTGCTTTCAACGCCAACTATCTCCGATCGCGAATTTGATGAACGGATGAAAGAATTACAGGCGCTGGAAGAGGCTTATCCCCGATATGCCGACCCTTACTCGCCAACACAGCGCGTCGGAAGCGATCTCTCTAAGGAGTTTGAACAGGTAGAACATGCCTATCCCATGCTCTCGCTGGGCAATACCTATTCGGAAAAGGAGGTCAGCGAGTTTTACGATCGTACGGTACGGTTGTTGAATGAGCCTTTTGAGATCGTCGCCGAGCTGAAATACGATGGCGTTTCCATCTCCCTGATCTACGAACGGGGGATGCTGGTACGCGCCGTTACGCGGGGCGACGGTACACGCGGCGACGATGTCACGGCGAATATCCGGACGATCCGCTCCGTCCCCCTTAAGCTGAGGGGCGGCGGTTATCCCGAGAGGTTTGAGATCCGGGGGGAAGTCCTCCTACCCTGGGCGGAGTTCGACCGCCTGAACCGCGAGCGCGAAGAGCAGGAAGAGCCGCTTTTCGCCAATCCCCGCAACGCCGCTTCCGGCACGTTGAAGCAGCAGAACCCGGCGGTCGTCGCCTCCCGTAAGCTGGACGCTTACTTTTATTACCTGTTGGGCGAAAGCCTGCCGGAGCAGGGGCATTATGAGAACCTCGAAATCGCCCGTTCGTGGGGCTTTAAGATACCGGACGTTATCCGCAAATGCCCGGCTTTACAGGATGTGTTCGATTATATCGCCTATTGGGACGGGGAGCGGAAACGTTTGCCCGTCGCTACGGATGGCATCGTGCTGAAAGTCAATGCGCTCAGGCAGCAGCAGCAGTTGGGGTTTACGGCGAAAAGCCCGCGCTGGGCTATTTCGTATAAGTTTCAGGCGGAGCGGGCTGTGACGCGGCTGAACTCGGTATCGTTCCAGGTGGGGCGGACGGGGGCGGTCACGCCGGTGGCCAACCTGGAGCCTGTCCTGCTGTCGGGCACGACCGTGAAACGCGCCTCCCTGCACAATGCCGATATTATCGAAGAGCTTGGTTTGTGCATCGGCGATGATGTCTATGTCGAGAAGGGGGGGGAGATCATTCCGAAGATCGTAGGCGTGGACGTGGATGCCCGCTCGATGATGATGGGGGATCAGGTGCGGTTTATCACGCACTGCCCCGAATGTGGGGCGCCCCTTGTGCGCCGCGAAAACGAGGCCGCCCATTACTGTCCGAACGAAGCCGGCTGCCCTCCCCAGATCAAGGGGAAGATCGAACATTTCGTTACGCGCAGGGCGATGAATATCGGCATAGGCCCCGAAACGATCGAAGACCTCTACAATGCAGGCTATGTCAAGAATATAGCCGACCTGTATACCTTGAAAGCCCCTGATTTGCTCCGCCTGGAGCGCTGGGCGGAGAAGAGCGCACAGAACCTGATGGCCAGCCTGGAGAAGTCTAAGGAGACGCCCTTTGAGCGGGTGTTGTATGGCCTGGGTATCCGGTACGTAGGGGAGACGGTGGCCAAACGGCTGGCGCAGGCTTTCAGGGATATCGACGGGCTGAAAGGGGCGGCGTTCGAGGCGTTGACCGGGGTGGACGAGATCGGCGAACGCATTGCGCAGAGCGTGCTGGACTATTTTGCCGACGAACGGAACCTCGCGATCGTAGGCCGCCTGAAGACATACGGCCTGCAGATGGCGGTGAGCGGGGAAATGCCGCCAAGCTCCGATAAGCTGAAAGGGCTTTCCTTTGTCATCAGCGGTACTTTTACGAAGTATTCACGCGACGAATATAAAGCAATGATCGAAAGAAACGGGGGAAAGAACAGCAGTTCCATATCGAAAAATACCGATTACATCCTGGCCGGCGCGAATATGGGGCCGGCCAAACAGGAAAAGGCGGTTCAGCTGGGAGTGAGAATGATAGACGAAGATGCTTTTTTAAATATGCTAACCTTATGAAATTATCCAATTTCTTTATCAAGAGAAAGATTCACGCCATGATGACAGAGCGGTCGGACAAGCGGTCGCGCTTCCGTTCCTTTCAGGACGTTCGGAATATCGGGGTCGTCTTCCACGTCAAAGACCGGGAGGAGGTGGCGCCTTGCCTGAAAATGCTGGAGGAGTTGCACAAGACGGTGTATGCCTGCGCCTATATCCCGGCGGGGAAGAAAGACGAAACGGATCCCGCATGGCTACAGGTCAGGGAGGAGGAAGATACCGACTCGAAGAAGATACCGACGAACGAGATCTGCGAACGATTCAACGCCCTGCCCTGCGATATCCTGATCGACCTTACCCGCGCCGACAACTACGTCATGCATTACCTGGTGCTGCAATATACGGGCGCCTTTAAGGTCGGCAGCCGCTCTGCGGCCAGGAATATCTGCGACCTGACGGTGGTCATGTCGGAGGGCGACGGGATCAGGCAATTATTTGAACATATTTTATTTTATTTGCGGACAATCCGTTCCAAATGATATTATTTCTTTATTTTTGTGCTGCTAAATAACAAAAACGGAAATAGATTCCTTATGATTGATGTGAATTTAAAAGGGATGGGCGTAGCGTTAATTACCCCCTTTAGAGAAGATGATAGCGTGGATTTCGACACGTTAGGCCGGCTGATTGACTTCCAGTTGCAAAACGATACCGACTACCTGGTTATCCTGGGCACTACCGCCGAGACACCGACGTTGACCGACGAAGAAAAGGAGCGGATCATACAGCTCGCCGTCACCAGGATACGCGGACGCATCCCTATCGTACTGGGCGTGGGAGGCAACTGCACCCGTTTCGTGACCACGAAGCTGAAAACGGGGAATTTCGACGGCATAGACGCCATCCTCTCCGCCGTCCCCTACTACAACAAGCCCTCGCAGGAGGGGATCTACCAACATTATAAAGCCATTTCCGAAGCGACCTCCCTCCCCGTCGTCCTCTATAACGTCCCCTCGCGGACAGGCGTGAATATGACGGCGGAAACCACCCTGCGTATCGCCCGCGAATGTAGGAATGTCATTGCCGTCAAAGAGGCATCGGGTAACTTTACGCAGATGGACGACATCATCAAAAACAAACCGGCCAGTTTCAACGTCATCTCCGGCGACGACGGCGTGGCCTTTCCCCTGATCACCTTAGGCGCTATCGGCGTTATATCCGTGATCGGCAACGCTTTCCCGCGCGAATTTAGCCGGATGATCCGCCTCGCCCTCTCGGGCGACTACGACAGCGCACGCACGATTCACCACAGCTTTACCGAGCTGTTCGACCTGTTGTTCGTCGATGGAAACCCGGCGGGGGTAAAGAGCATGTTAAATGCCATGGGCTATATTGAGAATAGGCTCCGGCTGCCCTTAGTCCCGACGCGGATCACCACGTTTGAAAAGATACGCAACGTGTTACACCAGTTGAGCATCAGTTGTTAGCCGGGATCCCTTGAGGAAGTCGGCGGCATCCATCCGCTTTCTCCCGGCCATCTGTAGAGACTTGATGCGCAGGAATCCATCCTCTGCCGCCACATCAATCGACTCTCTTTCGTATGGAATGACAATGGCGCCCACCTCCCTGTAGTGATCCTCCTGCCACCTGTCCACCTGGAAAATCTTCATTTCGACGCGCTTGCCATCCGGAAACACCAATTCCGTCCAGGCTCCCGGATAGGGCGAAAGGCCGCGGATAAAATCGTATATCTTCGCCACCGGCTGATGCCAATTGATGCGGCAGGTCTCTTTGAATATCTTGGGGGCGGGATGAAGCTGGGAGATATGGGGCAGCAGCTGTTCCTGCGGAACGGCGTCGGCTTTCCCCGCCAGGATATAGTCGAGGGTCTCCAATACCAGGCTGGCGCCTTTGACCATCAAGGCATAGTGCAGGCTGCCTGCGTCGTCGAAAAGGGTAATGGGGATACGCCATTGCTGGATGATCTTCCCGCCGTCGATCTCGTTGGAGAGGAAAAAGGTAGTGACGCCCGTCTCCTTTTCGCCGTTGATGATCGCCCAGTTGATCGGAGCGGCTCCCCGGTACTGGGGAAGCAGCGAGGCGTGCAGGTTGAACGTGCCTAAGGGGGGCATGCTCCATACGACTTCGGGCAGCATCCTGAAAGCGACGACGATCTGGAGATCCGCTCTCAGCGCCCTTAGCTGTGCGATGAATGCCTCGTCTTTCAGCTTTTCCGGCTGTAAGACAGGTATCCCTTTCGATACGGCATAAAGTTTAACCCCGCTGGCTTGCAGGACGCTGCCGTGACGCCCTACCGGTTTGTCGGGCATCGTCACGACCCCCACAACATGATATCCACTCTCCACTAACGCCCGTAGGCTTTCCACCGCAAAGGCCGGCGTTCCCATGAAAACAATCCGTAAATCTTCTTTTACCATAACTTATTATTAATCTTCTGAAAAATGATCTACCAGCACTTCGCGGTAGGAATTAAATATTTTTGATTTGGACATAAAGCCCATATAGCGTCCCGCCTCATCGACGACCGGCAGGTTCCACGCTTTGGTGTCGTCAAAGGTCTGCATCACCTTGTCCATCGGCGTATTGACCACGATCCGGGCAGGCGCCGATACCATAAACTTCGACACATGGAAGCGGTCGTACAGTTCGGGGCGGAACATGATATTCCGTATATTATCCAACAGCACGACGCCGATCAACACCCCCTTTGCATCGACCACCGGAAAGGTATTGCGCCCGCTTTTGGCAATCACTTTCACGACGTCGCCCAAGGTCATACCGGGCGATACCGTCTGGAAATCCGTTTCGATAATCCCGTTTACGTTCAGCAGCGTCAAGACCGCCTTATCCTTATGGTGCGTCAGCAGTTCGCCTTTCTGCGCCAGGCGCATCGAATAGATGCTGTGCGGCTCGAACATCAGGATCGTGAGGTAGGCGCTGATCGCAACGATCATCAGGGGGAGGAACAGGTCGTACCCGCCCGTCAGTTCGGCGATCAGGAAAACGCCCGTCAGCGGCGCGTGCATCACACCGGCCATCACGCCGGCCATACCCAGCAGGGCGAAATTCTTTTCCGACAGATACATCGTAAACTCGAAATAGTTCGATACGTGCGCAAAGAGGAAGCCGCTGATACACCCCAGGAACAGGCTGGGCGCAAAGATACCGCCGCATCCCCCTCCGGCATTCGTCGCGCTCGAAGCAAACACCTTTGTCAGTAAGATAAAGAACAGGAAAACAACGATCCCCCAATAGGAATTGTTCATCGCATAAAAGGGGCTTCTGTCCATGATATAGCCGAATTGCCCGTTCAGCAGGGCGCCGATCGTATCATACCCCTCGCCGTATAGAGGCGGGAAAAGGAAGATCAGGACGCTCAGCATCACACCGCCCAGGATGAACCGTTTGCGGTAGCCCGTAAGCTTCCGGTAAAACCCCTCTACCTTGTTCATCACCCGCGTGAAGTAAAGCGAGAGCAGCCCGCAACAGACGCCAAGCAGCAGCACATAAGGGATACGCCCCATCTCGAACACCTCTGTCTGGGAGAACTTGAACATCGCCTCCGGGCCGGTGACGATATAGGAAACCGTCGCGGCCGTTACGGAAGAGATCAGCAACGGCATGACGGAGGTCATCGTCAGATCCAGCATCAACACCTCGATAACAAAGACCAGCCCCGCGATCGGCGCCTTAAAGATACCGGCGATCGCACCGGCAGCGCCGCAACCGACAAGCAGCATCAACGTCTTTTGTTCCATCCTGAACATACGCCCCAGGTTAGACCCGACGGCGGCGCCCGTCAGCACGATAGGGGCCTCCGCTCCCACCGACCCGCCAAAGCCGATCGTCACCGCACTGGCCACCAGCGAGCTCCACGTATTGTGGGGCTTGATGCGGCTCTTACGCTGCGATATGGCGTACAGTATCTTGGTTACGCCGTGACTGATATCGTCGCGCACGATGTATTTCACAAACAACCCGGCCACCAGGATACCCACCACCGGATAGATCAGGAACAGGTAGTTGGCCTGGTCGACCTCCATGTTCTGGATAAACAGCCGTTGGATGAAGTGGATCAGCTGCTTCAGGAGGATAGCCGTCCCCGCCGTACAAATCCCGACGATAAAACTGATCATCAGGATAAAATGCTTCTCCTTGATGTGCTGCTCCCGCCACAGCAAAAACCGGTAAAATAGATTTTCTTTCGCCATATTCCTTTAGATCCCTTTTCCTGTCAGCACCGTTTTGGCCGTATATAATAATATCGTCATATCCAATGCTAACGACATATTTTCGTAATACAACATATCATACTCCAAGCGTTCGACCATCGCGTCCACATCGCCGGCATACCCGTATTTGACCATGCCCCAGGAGGTGATCCCCGGACGGACGTTGTGCAGCAGGTAGTAGTAGGGCGCCTTTTTGACGATCCGCTCGATAAAATAGCGTCGTTCCGGACGAGGCCCGACAATCGACATATCGCCTTTCAGCACGTTCCAGAACTGCGCCCACTCGTCCAACCGGTACTTTCGCATCACACGCCCGAAAGGGGTCACGCGGCTATCGTTTTCGTACGACAACAGCGGCCCCCTATTCTCAGACCCCTCATACATCGTCCTGAATTTATACATAATAAATGGCTTCCCCATATACCCGATACGCTCCTGCTTAAAGAATACCGGCCCGGGGGAATCCCGCTTTACCCGCCAGGCTATGTAGAGGAAAAGCGGGGAAAAGAGGGTCAGCACCAGGGCGGAAAGCGCCTTATCCATGAAAAGCTTCAGGTTCTTCTCGAACGGCGAGAAATTATTGTCCGTCACGTCGATCAGCGGTACGCCATGTATCGTCTTTATCTTTACCTTTGAAAAGAGGTTCGACTTGTCGGCCAATAGCTTGATGGGAAGCGCGTAGGGGTAGAGCGAATAGAGGATGGCGAGCATCTTCTCGCTGTCGGGCGATTCGGGGGCGACCACCAGTTCGTCGACCACTCCCGAGGCGATAATACCGGGCAGGCTCTCCAACGTCCCCAGCACCAGGGAGGGATCCACCCCGACAGGCGCATCCCGCTCTTCGGGGATAAAACCGGCAATCGCATAACCCAGCCGGTAAAGCTCCCCCGCCATGTGGATAGCCTTGCTTCCCGCCCCGATAATCAGCACGTTCAGCGCCCACTCCCTGTTCCTGATCTTCCTTATCCCCAACTGGGTAATGGTCAGGCGCAACGTGTATGTGAACGTGAATTGAAGCAGCAACAGCATAAAATACAGTTCGTAATAGGTACGGAAAGAGCGCGGCAAATCATTCAATATGAGGATAAAGAACAGGAGGGTGACCCCGATGGTAACGGTGATCAGCGTCGTAAAGAACTCGCCGATCCGCGATTTCCCGAACGGCCTGTTGTAATACCCCGAAAAATAATACAGGACGAGCCAGAATAGCGGAATAAGCAATTGCCCCTCCAGCACCTTCGTATTCAGCAAATAGTCTTTCAACGTACTGAAACCAAGATAAGAAGCCACCTCCGCATACCGGAAGGCATTGAACAACGCCCACCCCACAAAGGCCGACAGGAAATCGGAAATCATGTACTTCGCCGCTTGCTTTCGTTTATTCATCGCTCATTACCGGATTAATTGGAACAGGCCGCCCCGTCCAAGCTTGATGATATGGGACGGCTTGGCGCCCGTCGTCTCTTCGCGGCGGTAGTTGACGATATAATCCACCCCCTCTTTGATCTCGTCCGCTATCCCGTCGTAATTGGCCGGCGAGGGTTCACCGCTGACATTGGCCGAAGTAGAGACCAGCGGCCGGCGGAAGCGTTCGCAGAGCTTCTGCGAAAACAGCTCTTTCGTCACCCGTATGCCGATGCTCCCGTCTTCAGACAACAGGCCGGCGGCCAGGTTCTTCCCCTCGGGGTAAATCAGCGTGAGCGGCTCTTCCGACAGCTCGATCAGATCCCAGGCAATATCCGGCACTTCGCCGACATAAGCCGCAAGGCGGGCGGGCGTGTCGACCAATACCAGCATCGCTTTACTGTCCGTCCTCCGTTTCAGGCCATAGACCCTCCGGACGGCGCTTTCGTTGGTCGCATCGCACCCTATCCCCCACACCGTATCCGTCGGATAGAGGATCACCCCTCCCGCCGATAATACGTCGCACGCCTTTTTTATCTCTTCTATCATTCCTTTCCTGTCATAAATATAATACGGGAACAAATGTACAAATCATTTTTTATGAAACAAAATGCCTATTTTTGTAGCCGTAATTCTAAAGAGAGAAAGATTGGCCAGAAAGAAAAAGCAGTTACCTGTATTGGAACAGGTGATGATCACAGATGTAGCCGCCGAGGGAAAGGCTATCGCACGAGTAAACGACCAGGTGGTATTCGTCCCTTTCGTCGCCCCGGGAGACGTTGTCGATATCCGCCTGACACGTAAAAAAAACAGTTATGCCGAGGGGAAAGCCGTCCGCTTTCATACCCTTTCGGCCAAACGCGCCACCCCGTTCTGTACCCATTTCGGCGTCTGCGGAGGGTGTAAATGGCAGCATCTTCCCTACGAAGAGCAGTTGGCCTACAAACACAAGCAAGTGATAGACAACCTGGTGCGCATCGGAAAGGTCGCCCTCGAAGAGGTCTTCCCGATCCTCGGCTCGGAACAGACGACCTCATACCGAAACAAGCTGGAATTTACCTTTTCAAACAAAAAATGGCTGACCGAAGAGGAGGTGGCCTCCGGCGTCGCCATGGACAGGATGGATGGCGTAGGGTTCCATATACCGGGCATGTTCGACAAAGTATTGGATATAGACCGGTGCTGGCTACAGGACGACATCTCCAACCGGATCCGCCTATGCCTCAAAGCCTACTGTTTCTCGCACGAGGGATACCCCTTTTTCGACCTCAGGAACCAGGAGGGGTTTATGCGTACATTAATTATACGCACCTCTACCACAGGCGAACTGATGGTCATCGCCGTCTTCTTTTACGAAGACAGGGAACGGAGGGAGGCGCTGCTCTCGCACCTGGCCGCCCAGTTCCCCGAAATCACCTCTTTACTGTATATTATCAACGGGAAATGCAACGACACCATTACCGACCAGGCCGTCTGCCTTTTCAGCGGAAAAGACCATATCATCGAGCAAATGGAGGGTCTACGGTTCAAAATAGGCGCCAAGTCCTTTTACCAGACCAACAGCCGCCAGGCCTATATGCTCTATAAAGTGGTACGCGACTTTGCCGCCCTCACCGGACGGGAACTGGTCTACGACCTCTATACCGGTACGGGGACGATCGCCCATTTCGTGTCCCGCCAGGCCGCCAAAGTGATCGGCATAGAGTATGTCCCCGAAGCCATCGAAGACGCAAAGGTCAATTCCGCCCTGAACGGGATAGTGAACACCCTCTTCTTTGCCGGGGATATGAAAGATATCCTCCACACAGGCTTCGTCAGCGAACACGGCAGGCCGGATGTCGTCATTACCGACCCGCCGCGTGCCGGAATGCACGGCGACGTGGTACAGGCGATCCTCTCCGCCGCACCGGAACGTATCGTATATGTGAGTTGCAATCCGGCAACGCAGGCCAGGGACCTCGCCCTGTTGGACGCCGGGTATGCGGTCAGGAAAGTGCAACCGGTCGATATGTTTCCGCATACGCACCATGTGGAAAACGTCGTACTGCTTCAGAAACGATAATCCCCCCTCGTGATCATGTACCGGAATTATATATACATCCTTTTCGTTGCCCTGCTCCTCTGCCGCTGCTCGGGCAAACCCGCCGACAAGGAAGAGCCGCCCGTCGACCTGCCCCAAATCATAGCGGCGGGCGAAATCACCGTCGTCACGCTCTATAGCTCGACCTCCTATTTTGAGTACCGCATGCAGCCCATGGGGTACGAATATGACCTGGTAAAGAACTTCGCCGACGCCCATCAGCTGAAACTGCATGTCAAAGTGGCCGAGAACGTCACCCGCCTCGTAGAGATGCTCCAGGCAGGCGAAGCCGACGTAGTAGCCTACCCTATCCCCGTCAATAACGCCCTCAAACAGGAGGCCATCTATTGCGGACGGGAAATACTCTCCTGCCAGGTACTGGTACAGCCGGTCAAGCCGGGCGAAAAACGGCTCACAAACGTCGCCGAACTGATCGGCAAAGATGTCTATGTGAAAGCGAATACCTTCTACCACGACCGCCTGGAGAACCTGAACCGCGAACTGGGCGGCGGCATGCATATCCATGACATAGAGAAAGATACGGTGACGGTCGAAGACCTGATCGAAATGGTCTCCCGCGGCGATATCCCCTATACGGTGAGCGACGACCATATTGCGAAGCTGAATAAGACGTACTTCTGGAATATCGACGTCGACCTGAAGATCAGCTTCCAGCAACGTTCCATGTGGGTAGTCAGGAAAAGCTGCCCCCTGCTGGCGGAAGCCATCAACGCCTGGTCGTCCGACAATGTGACGGAGCATACCCACAAAGCCGCCGTCAAGCGCTATTTCGAGCTGAGCAAGAAAATGCTGGAACTGAGCATGCCCGCCATAAAGGACGGACACATCTCCCCCTACGATTCGCTGTTCAAAAAGTATGCGAAATCATTAGGCTGGGACTGGGAACTGCTGGCCTCCGTCGCCTACCAGGAATCCCATTTCAGCAACACCGAAATATCCTGGGCCGGCGCACAGGGTCTGATGGGCATCATGCCCGCTACCTCCCGCACATTGGGCGTAGCCCTCGGCGACCTGACCGACCCGGAGATCAGCATCCGCACCGGCGTTGAAGTGATGCGCCGTTTCCGCCAGGGCTTCGTCGACATCACCGACCCCGCCGAAGAGATCAAATTCACCCTCGCCTCCTACAACGCCGGCATCGGCCACATCTACGACGCCCAACGCCTGGCCGAAAAATACGGAAAAAACCCCCACGTATGGGACGACAACGTAGCCGAATACCTCCTCCTAAAAAACGACCCCGACTACTACAACGACCCCCTCTGCAAATACGGCTACCTACGCGGCAAAGAAACCTACAACTACGTCCGCGAAGTCCTAGGCCGCTACGACTACTACAAACAAAAACTCTCCAGTATCTGAATCAGCATTTACAGGATAAAACAATATGAGAATAACGGTATGTCTGTGTAGAGACGCAGGCCCTTTCTATCCGGACGGGAGCTATTTCAAATGGAACGGGAACTATTTCAAATAGGACGGGAGCTATTTTTATTTGCTCGGGAGCTATTTCCGGTTTTATACAGTTGTAATGACGACGAATCGTAATCGTCAGAACTCCTGACGTGATAAAGTTTAACTGATTAGAAATAAAGGCGATGGATAATTGTTACCCCAAAGTAAAAATGTCGTAAATTTGCCGTACTAAAAAGAATAAGCTATGCAAATCC
>JAISRY010000215.1 GCA_031273385.1 Tannerellaceae bacterium
GCCGGACAGCACGGGCAGGCAGGCGGTGCGCTCGGCGACGTTCGTCCGGTCGGCGGAGGAGGCAGGCGGAGAGGCCTCCTCCGCCCTCAGGGTGGGGTGGCATAAATCAAGTTTTAAAAAATCATGTTATGCCCAATTTGCAAATTTACCATCCCCAAATATTGCGCAATATGCTCATTTATAGACAAGTAAAAAATAGCAAAATGATATATGGAGGGTGGTTTTTTAGCGATATGGCGATTTATGCCACCCCACCCTTAGGGTACTGCCTAGCTATGTTAGCTCTCTACGAGAGCCGTTGATACTTCTTCCGAACATGACTGGGCGTTGCCCTTCGGCTATTGCTCACAAGGCTTTCAGCCTTAATTATTCCGCTCTATAATCGGATGTAAATCAACGCTATCGCCGTCATTTCCCTTTTTGATAAACGCAGTTTATTGGGTACTCGCAATGGCAGGGGTACTCTACTATTCGTTATTCACTATTCGTTATTCACTATTCACTATTCACTATTCGTTATTCACTGTTCACTGCCCAATAATGTTTATCTTTGCAGAAAATAGTGATTACATTATGAAAAAGCGGTATCTTTTTTTATCCCTCCTGCTGGTTGGGTTAATGACCTCCTGCCAGCCTAAAGAGACGGTTTCCGTTTCGGTAACTGATTTGACTTGCGAATACCTGGCCGATCCGCTGGGGATTGACGTCCTGCAGCCTCGCTTGAGCTGGAAAATAGCGCAGTCCGGCGATGCAAAAACGGGGCAGTTGCAAACGGCGTACCGGATTCTGGTCGCCTCCTCTCCCGAACAACTGGCCGCCGGTGAGGGCGACCTGTGGGACAGCGGGAAAGTAAAAACGGGACAGTCCGTTCAGACCCCGTACGGAGGCGTTCCGCTGAATAGTATGCAGCAGTGCTGGTGGAAAGTCAAAGTCTGGAACAACCACGGCGAAGTGACCGCCTGGAGCGCCCCGGCGCATTGGAGCATGGGTATCCTCGAGCCGTCAGGCTGGCAGGCGCAATGGATCGGCGACCAGCCCGACCTGGCGCTGAAAGACTATGTCGCATACGTAGCCGCCCATTACAACCAGCCTGATTTCGACAGGCAGAAATGGAGCAATCCGCCGCCGCTGCCATCGCCGCTGCTGCGTAAGTCGTTTGCCGTCAAGGGCGAAGTGAAACGGGCGTTGCTCTATGTCTCATCGCTCGGATACTACGAGATGTGGCTCAATGGCGAACGTGTCGGCGACCACCAACTGGCGCCCGAATGGACAGACTACCGCTTCAGCGTACAATACCAAACCTTTGACGTGACCGGCAGCCTCGGGACAGGCGAAAACGTCCTCTCGGCGACACTGGCCGACGGCTGGTGTGTCGGCCGGCTGGCGGGCGTCAAGTGGAGGCAGAGCTTTCCGCACAGGGGATTCTACAGCGCCGACCGCCGCCTGATCGCTCAACTGGCCGTGACCTACGCCGACGGCTCCACCGACCTTGTCGCAACGGACGGCTCCTGGAAAATCAACCCCGATGGATACATCCGTTCGGCGGATAATTTCGCCGGAGAAACCATTGACGCCCGCAACATCATCCCCGGATGGAACCGCCCGGGCTTTGACGACAGCAGCTGGGCAAATGCGTATGCCGACAGCGATATTCACCGGAATCTGGTGGCGCAGAGAAACGAGCCGATCCGGATTCACCACGAACTCAAACCCGTCGGCGTCAGGGCATGGAACGGTAAGTATATCGTGGATTTCGGACAGAACATCGCCGGGTGGTGCCGCCTGAAAATAAAAGGCAAAGCCGGCGCAACAGTGACGCTGCGCCACGGCGAATGGATCGACAACGACGGCGGCATCTATACCTCCAGCCTCGGATATGCCAAAGCGACGGACGTCTTTATCCTCTCGGGAGGCGACGACGAGTTTGAACCGCGCTTCACCTACCACGGCTTCCAGTATGTCGAAATAACGGGACTTGACGCCGCGCCGACGCCGGAGATGATCACCGCGAAAGCCGTTTCGTCCGACCCGGCAGTGACCGGCACATTCGAATGTTCAAACCCGAAGCTCAATCAGCTGTTCCGTAATATCTTATGGACACAGCGCAACAACATGTACAGCGTCCTGACCGACAACCCCTCGCGCGACGAGCGTACCGGCGCCCTCGGCGACATACAGATATTCTGCCGCAGCAGCATCTTTAATATGGACATGGCGGCGTTTTACACCAAATGGGTACAGGATATGCGCGAGGGTGGCCTCGCCCCGAACGGGCAGTTTTACTCGATGATCATCTCGCTGGCGCATCCACCCTACTGGCAGGGCTGGGTTGGTGCGCCGGGCTGGGCGGAAGCCGGTATTATCGTCCCTTGGAGGCTGTATGAAAGTTATGCCGACAGGCGCGCCCTGGAACAGCTTTTCGAGTCGATGAAGAGCCACGTAGACGCTACGCAAAGGGAAAACCCCGGCCTGATATGGAAAGTGCGGCACAACCACAACAACGACTGGCTCAACGCCAATACGATCTTCAATCCGCCCGACCCGGATTTCAGCACCACGCGCGGCGGCATCCCCGACGATGTCTTTTCGACGGCTATTTTTGCCCATGCCGCCCGGCTTGTCGCGACGATTGCCACCACGCTTCAGCATCCTGAAGATGCCCGGCATTACGGCGAACTGGCAGGCCGGATCGGGGAGGTGTTCGTCCAGTCCTACATTTCGCCGGACGGGAAAGTAGAGGGACATTCCCAGGCGGCCTACTCGCTGGCTTTGCACTACGACCTGGTACCCGAAACCCTGCGTGACGCAGCCTTTGCCCACCTGCTGGAGTGTATCGAGGAGTACGACTACCGCCTGTCGACCGGTTTCATTACGACGCCCATGATGATGGAAGAGTTGGTTCGCTACGGGCGCACCGACATCGTCTACCGCCTGCTGGAATCCGTCCGTTTCCCGTCGTGGCTCTACCTGGTCGACCAGGGCGCCACCACCGTCTGGGAACGCTGGGATGCCTACGTAAAAGGGCGCGGCATCCAACCCTCCGGCATGAATTCGTTCGACCATTTCGCATTCGGTGCGGTAGTGGAATGGATCTACCGCCACATCCTCGGCTTCCAACCTAATACAGCGCATCCGGGCTACGAACAATTCACGATCCACCCCCGCCCCGGCGGTACGCTCACCTGGGCAAAAGGCACATACCATTCCATCCGCGGCGAAATCGCCTCATCATGGAAAATAGACCAGGGACAATTCACCCTAACGGTAAAAATCCCCGCCAACACCCGCGCCACAATCGTCCTGCCCACAGCCACCCCCGAAGATATCTCAGCCGAAGGCATCCCCGGAAAACCCGCTTACCAGGTCAATGGCGATGAAACCTCCGTAACGGTAGGCTCAGGCGAATACCGGTTTTCAATTATGAATTATGAATAACATGTTTTGTTTATGTCGAAAAAGGTATTAATTTTGTACCAAAATTGGTACGCATTTAATATTTGAAGATATGAGGCAGGTAACATCAAGAGAGTTCAGAGACAATCAAGCAGCTATGTTTGACTTAGCCGATAGTGGTGAAAAAATTATCATCAAAAGGGGTAAAAAAAGAGCCTATACGCTTGTTCCTGTTGATGAAAACGATTTCTATCTTTCTTCTGAAGCTGAAGAGAGAATAAAGAAATCAAGGGAACAGTA
>JAISRY010000053.1 GCA_031273385.1 Tannerellaceae bacterium
TCCGTCCCTTCACCTCCCTTCACCCTCCCTTCACCACATTCTTTTATCAATCAGCGCATTACATGAAAGGTGAAGGGGTGAAGGCAAAAAAACGAAAACTTTATATGGGGGGCTTTTTACTCCTTTTGTTCGATTTTGCACCAAAAGGATTCAATTTTGTACCCTCCACTCACGCAGGATTTGCAACCCATTCGCCAAAAAAACACACACAAAGGATACACATCCTTATCGGGCATAAGAACCGCCTCCCAAACAGTCGTCATTATAAGTGCCCAATGTTATTATGCTACGGGCGGTTATTTACATTCGCCTGACAGGTAGGCTACCAGCATCCAGAGCAGCTTTTCCTGTTCTTTCAGGTAATCGCTCATTAGGGCTACGGTCGATTCGTCGTGCGCTTCGGAAGCAAGGGAGAGTAGTTTGCGCTCTTCGGCAATGAAGAGGCTGAGCGTTTCAAGGATGTTTTTGAGCGCTTCATCTCCGCAGGAGATGCCCGATACCTCTTTTACCTGCGACGTTTTCAAGTAGCCGCTGAATGAGTTGACGGGGACACCTCCCAGCATAAGGATGCGTTCCGCCAATTCGTCGGCCTTTTCAGCCGCATCGTCATATAGTTCCTCAAACTTGCTGTGAAGCTGAAAAAAACCACGGCCTTTAATGTTCCAGTGAAACCCGCGAAGATTCGTGTAAAAGACCTGATAACCGGCTAATAACTGTTGCAATCCGTCGACTACTTTTCCGGTTGTTGATGCATCCAAGTGCAGATAATCCAATGTTTTCATACTTAATATTCCTTTTAAAATTAATAGGTTGTTTATTTTCCTGTGACAAATATAGGGTATATTTTTTTGATGTCAAACAGATAATTTCTATCCGGCATAGATGCCGTTTATGAAGAGAGGGGCTCACCGGATGATGATCGCGTTAATGACGTTAGCCCCGGCATATTCGTTCAGGCTTTTTACTAGCCGTTCGCGGCAGAGCGTCAGCTCGTTCCGCAATACGGAAGAGCTTAACGAGACATACAGAACCTGATTCTTCACATACAGGTTTTGGGTATACCTCATGATCGTCGGGCCCAGGACATCTTCCCATCCGCGTTGCACCCGGTCTTCGAGTATCTTACCGTACAGCAGGGCGTTATCGTCAAAGAAGTCCTGCAATACCTCGGCCATGGATTGCGTATTTTTCCGTTTCATTCCTTTTCCATTAATTGTATAGCCCCCTGTTCTACCTTAAACAGGAGATAGTCGTGCTTCATGGCCGACAGCATTTCGTCGAGGTATTTCCGGTTGGTATCCGTGATGAATATCTGCCCGAAGTTATCCCCACCGACCAGGCGAATGATCTGCTCCACCCGTTTGGCATCCAGTTTGTCGAAAATATCATCCAATAACAGGATCGGCGCCGTATGCCCCTTTTCGTTGAGAAACGCAAATTGCGCCAGCTTCAGGGCGATCAGATAGGTTTTGTTTTGTCCCTGCGACCCGGTGCGGCGTATCAGTGAGTGGTTTAAGGTCATTTCCAGTTCATCTTTGTGTATGCCGGAGGAGGTATATCCCAATATGCGGTCGCGTTCGCGGTTCCGGGAGAGCGCCTCCGTCAGCTCTTCTTTTTCCAGTATGGAGGCGTAGTCGAGGCCGACCTCTTCGGAAGAGTGGCAAATAGTCTGGTAATAGGTATTAAAGACCGGCGTGAAATCATCGACCAGCAGCCGCCTCTTTTCGTACACCAGCCGCCCGTAGGAGCTCAACTGCATATCCAGCACGTCGAACAACGCCTGATCCGGCGACTGGTTCTTCAGCAAGACGTTCCGCTGATACAACGCTTTATTATATTGTATAAGCGCATGCAGGTATTGCTTGTCCTGCTGCGAAATGATCATGTCCAGGAAACGCCTGCGCTCATCGCTCCCTCCGCGTATAAGGTCGGAATCGGCGGGGGAGACCATCACCAGCGGAAGCAGCCCGATGTGTTCCGACAGTTTTTCGTATTCTTTTTTGTTCCGGCGGAACTGTTTGCGCTGGCGGCGGCGTATGGCGCAGAATATCTCTTCGTTTCTTCCCTCGTAGTCATATTCGCCCTGCAATACGCACATCTCTTCATCCTCTTTGATGATCTGGTTGTCGGGCGTATTGAGGTGGCTTTTGGAGAAAGAGAGGTAGTAAATCGCATCCAGGAGGTTTGTTTTCCCCATCCCGTTGTTGCCGAAAAAGCAATTCATCTTGGGAGAGAACGTGATCTCCGACTGAGGTATATTCTTGTAGTTGAGGATAGAAAGCTTTTTTAGTATCATCTGTGCCGTATTAATTCCACAAAATTAAAAAATATACGCCGAAGTATAGATTATGTAAGCAAAAAAAACTACTTTTGCGCTCAATATTATAATACTTATAGATGCATTATGGCTACGAAAGGAAAGAGCAAAGACAAAGAGTTGGAAGTTGGAGAGATTGTTTCCAGGTCGGAACAGTTTATTGAACACAATCAGAGAAAGATTTTGTATGGGATCGTCACGGTTGCTGTGATTGTAGGGGCAATCCTGGCGTTCAGGCAGGGGTATTTGCTTCCGCAGGAAAAAAGAGCCGCCGCCGCCATATTCAAAGGGGAGCAGTATTTTGCAAAAGATTCATTTGCCATCGCATTGAACGGGAACGGCGCAGATTATGCGGGATTCGAATCCATTATCGGCGAGTACGGACGGACAAAAGCCGGCAACCTGGCAAAGGCGTATGCCGGCATCTGCTACTTCAAGATGGGGGACAACGAAAAAGCCATCCGTTTGCTGAAATCGTTCAGCGGGGATGACCGGATGGTGACGCCCGCCATTACCGGCTTGATCGGCGATTGCCATGTGAACATGGGAAATACGAAAGAGGGAATCGCCTGTTTCGAGAAAGCGGCGGCAAAGGCGAACAACGAAATCATTAGCCCCGCCTACCTTAAAAAAGCCGGCATTGCCTACGAAAGCCTGAAGCAATACAACGAGGCGATCAAGGCATACACCGCCGTCAAGGAAAATTATTATAACTCAACGGAAGCCTCCGATATCGACAAATATATTACGCGCGCTTCCGAATTGGCAAAGCAGTAATATAGACCGGCCGATGGCAACAGCATATCAACATTTATCAGATTACGACTTCGACAGCGTACCCGATGCTTCGGAAATGCGTTTTGGTATCGTCGTTTCCGAATGGAATACGGCGATTACGGAAAAACTGCTGGAGGGGGCATGCAATACGCTGGAGAGGCATGGCGTGAAAGCGGAAAATATCGTCATACAGCGTGTGCCCGGAAGTTTCGAACTGGTCTTCGGGGCAAAAAAGCTGGCTGGCGACAAGAGGCGCCTGGAGGCTGTCATCGTCCTGGGATGTGTGGTGAAAGGCGATACGCCGCATTTCAATTATGTCTGCTCCGGTGTGACCCAAGGGATAACGGAGCTGAACCTCACGTATGACATCCCCTTTATCTTCGGGCTATTAACGACCGACAGCATGAAGCAAGCCGAAGAGCGTTCCGGAGGGATTTTTGGGAACAAAGGAGATGAAGCCGCCGTCACCGCCATAAAAATGGCCGCTATGAACGGCTCCTTCTGACCGGGCGTAGCCGGGGTTGGTTATGGGTTTTAGTTATGGACAAGCGTACCGATTTGTTCGCCTGACACGACCTTTTTGAGGTTACCGTTGGCGTCCATATCGAAAACGATGATGGGGAGATTGTTTTCCTTGCACAATGTCGTGGCCGTCAGATCCATTATTTTAAGCCCTCGTGCGTAAATCTCGTCATAAGTGATGTCGGTAAAGCGGACGGCTTCGGGGTCTTTTTCCGGGTCGGCGGTATAAATACCATCCACGCGCGTCCCTTTCAGCATAACGTCGGCCTCGATCTCTATCCCGCGCAGGGATGACCCTGTATCCGTTGTGAAAAAGGGGTTCCCCGTCCCTGCCGACATGATCACCACATATCCCTCTTCCAACAGTTCGATCGCACGCCACTTGTTATAAAACTCCCCTATCGGCTCCATGCGGATAGCCGTCAGCACTTTCGTTTTCACGCCTTGCGCCGTCAACGCCGAACTCAGGGCGAGGCTATTGATCACCGTCGCCAGCATCCCCATCTGGTCTCCTTTCACCCTGTCGAATCCTTTCGCGGCGCCGCTCAATCCCCTGAAAATATTTCCCCCTCCGATGACGATGCCTGTCTGGACATTCATTCCTGCTATTTCCTTTATTTGCAGGGCATATTCGTTGAGACGGCCTTCGTCTATACCATACGCTTTTCCTCCCATCAGGGATTCGCCGCTCAGTTTAAGCAGGATTCGTTTATATTTTACCATAATATTGTGTTTAACTGGTGCAAAAGTACAATTTTTGCCTTTATGTTATACAGCACTTGAATAGATTTTGTTTGTCTAAAAAATAAAGGCTACATTTGCGATAGTTGCGGAAGATTGAAAATAGGGTTCCGGCCAACTCTGGCCGGGATTCTTTTTTATTACATGCGAACGTAAAACAATAATAAATAAACAATGAGGAGGAGTTGAATATGGCTGTTACTTATATGACAGAAGACGGTTATAACAAGATTTTAGCTGAAATAAACTATCTGGAGGGCGTGAAGCGCCCGGAGATTTCCGCCCAGATAGCCGAAGCGAGAGACAAAGGCGACTTGTCGGAGAATGCGGAATATGATGCGGCAAAGGAGGCGCAGGGCATTATGGAGTCCAAACTGGCTCAATTGAAAAACCTGTTGTCCAATGCCCGTTTGATCGATGAATCGAAAGTCACGACGGATGCCGTCCAGATTTTGAATAAAGTAAAGATTAAGAATGTGAACAACAATGCGGTGATGACCTATACGCTGGTCTCCGATTCGGAGGCAGACCTGAAAAACGGGAAAATATCGGTCAGTACGCCTATCGCCAAAGGGCTGATAGGGAAGAAAGTCGGGGATGTCGTCGATATCAGCGTCCCGTCGGGAATGATGCGTTTTGAAATCATGGAAATATCAATTTGATTCTTATGGCAACACTATTCAGCAGGATCATTACAGGGGAAATCCCATCGCATAAGATTGCGGAAGACGAGGAGTTTTTTGCCTTTCTGGATATCAATCCGGTGGCGACGGGGCATACGCTGGTCGTTCCCAAAGTGGAAACGGACTATATTTTCGACCTGGACGACGGCGTGTTGGGACGTATGATGGCATTTGCCAAGCGGGTGGCGCAGGCACAGAAAGCGGTTATTCCGTGCCGGCGGATCGGGCTGGCCGTTATCGGGCTGGAGGTGCCCCATGCACATATTCATTTAATTCCGGTGACGGCCGAGAGAGATATGCATTTCGGCAAAGGAAAACAGGCGCCCTCACAGGAAGAGCTGGCTGAAACGGCGGATAGCATCCGGGCGGCATACCGGAAAGGTACAATTCATTAGTTTTTACTCACATATATGTTTGTTAACCTTTGGGGAAGGCTCCTCTGCGATAGAGCAGCCTTCTTTTTTTATCAATCCCATTTCCATCCCAATCCCACATGATGCCCGTCCCTCCAGAAAGGAATGCCGTAGCGGACACTCAAATAGATACTGACCAATAGCGAAATGACCCAGATAATGAGCAGCGCCCATTTCACCCCATTCGGTAATGGCTTGTATTTGAATATCTGACTGCAAATGGCATAGATTACCGTCAGTATCGGGATGCCGATCAGCAATATGGTACTGATACTCCCTATTGCCACCAAATAATCGGGATAGCCGGAAATCCAGTTCCAGTCCGTTGAGGGCATGATATGATACAGCAGGCCGGCTCCTCCACCGAAAATCAGTGCGACGATCACGATAATCATGATAAAGAGGACGAGCAAAAGCGGCGGTACGAGGATAAGCCCCACTATGATAACGGCGATCTTCATCAGGACGCCGAGTATGTTGACGAACGTATCGCCAAAACGCTGGAGCGCTGTGCGCGGCCTGTCGGAATTGATGTAGTCGTTGACGCTGGAAGAGACTTTCCGAAAGCCATCCGTCACGGTCTTGCCGATATTTTCGACCGTTACGCTCTCGCCGCGCATCTGTAACTTTTCAGACGCCGTATAAGCCATCGGCGTAATCAGCCACAGGATACAGTATATGGGAATCGTGATTCCGTAGGCGAACACCAGGAGGAAGAGGCCGATACGGATCGGGGTCGGATCCCAATCCATGTATGCGGCAAAACCGCCTGCCACGCCTCCCAATACCCTGTCGTCGGGATTGCGGAAGAAGCGTTTGCTCACCCGCTCTTTTTTGTGTGCGCCACCCTGCGACTTTGCCGATTGTTGTTGATCCGGGTCAGCGGAAAGGTCTTCGCCAAACAATTCTTCCACCTTTCCCATCCGTGTGATGACATTCTCTACATGCGCAATGGTAATCACCTCGTTTCCCAACCGGATCCTTTCGTTCAGCATTTCCGAAATACGCAGCTCGAAATCGCTCAAGATCTCTTCCGCACCCTCTTCCTTTCTTAAATGGATGCGCAGGTTAGTCAAGTACTTATCCAATAATTGATAGGCGTCTTCGTCTATATGGAAAACCCTTCCTCCCAAATTTACTGTCAGTGTCTTCTTCATTGTTTTATTTGTTTAATTATTTCTGATATGATTTATGGTATCGTTCAATTCCTCCCACGAAGCCTCCAGTTCACCCAAAAAAAGTTCGCCTTTATCGGTGAGCCGGTAATATTTGCGGGGAGGCCCCTGTGTAGACTCTATCCACTGGTAACTCAACAGTTCGCTGTTTTTCAAGCGTGTTAAGAGAGGATATAAGGTGCCTTCAACAACAATCAGCTTTGCTTCTTGCAGTTTCTGAATAATATCGGAGGTGTAGGCCGCCTCTTTCTTCAGGAGCAAGAGGATGCAATACTCCAACGACCCTTTTCTCATCTGTGACTTTACGTTTTCTACATTCATGTTGCGTTGATTTTAATGCAAATATATGTATTGCACGTGTACCATGCAATACATACTACTATGATTTATTATACTTTAACACGAATAATATGAAAACGGTGCGAGCAAGGATGCGGGAGGGTACATACTCTTTCGAGAAAGTATGCATCCTCTTTCGAGAAAGTATGCATACTCTTTCAAGAAAGTATGCATCCTCTTTCGGAAAAGGATGCATCCTATATAAATTCCAGGGGCAACGCATTAAGGAACGTGAAATAAATAACCTATAATGATTGCATTTAAAATGATTAAATTTTGCAAGGCTTACATCCCGTTAGGGATGTATCGCTCGGTAGAATGGAATGCGCCTCTCCAATCCCTGCATC
>JAISRY010000245.1 GCA_031273385.1 Tannerellaceae bacterium
CCGGCAGGAACAGGTTATGTGCTTGGGCAAGGGCTTGTTCCTCATGGCGATTCCTATTATACGGATCAGTTAAACAGCGCATATGGCGGCGCCCAATATGCCGATGTGGCGAAAGAAAAGTTCTCTTTTGCCCGTGACTTCAGCCCCATCTCTTTTTCGCAGTTTGTAAACGCTGCCGACAGGTATACGGGAGAGGTGTTGAATATTGCTAATGTAACGGTCAACAATATTGGAGACGGATTTAATTACATCGGCAATCCTTTTACCGTCCCTTTGGATGTGTCTGATTTTGTTAACCAGGGAACAGGTCTTGCCGACTGGGGTTTCACTAGCAGCGAGGTCGCTCCCTCTTTTTATGTCCTTTCCAACGGAACAGGGAAACGTGCATCGAATAAAAGAGATTTCACATTCAATGTCAGTTACATGGTAGGACAGGCTACAGGAGGAACCATTACCGGGGATACTTTAATCGCTCCAATGCAAATGTTTGCAATTAGGAGAGTTTCAGGGTCAAAAACATCCATGACGATTCCCAAGTCGAAACGTACACGTGCGAATACCACCTTTTTACGGAGTGGAGCGAATATGGTGACCGACGAACTGTTGATCGAAACGAAAGATACGCGGACAGAGGGCTTCGACCGTTTATGTGTCGTCTTCAGAAATGACGCCTCCCTCAAGGCCGACGATACGCATGATGCCAAAAAGCTCTTTAACCGTACCGGCGGGGTGAATCAGATATACACCCGGTCGGAAGACAAGACGGATCTGACAACCAACGTAATCCCCCCGTCTACGAAAAGCCTGGCGATGTATTTTGAACCCTCCGACGAACAGCAGGAGGTGCAGTTAACCGCAAGCCGGATTAACTCCCTGGTGTCTGTGAACGGCGTTGTTCTGGAAGATAAAAAAACCGGAGCGAAAACGGATTTGCTGCGTACGCCATCCTATACGTTCGTCTCTACCCCGTATGACAAGACGGATCGTTTTGTCCTGCATTTCACCTCCAGCCCGGTAGGTATAGACGACATCCCAACGTCGTCGGCCGTTTATGCCTATTATGACGCCGGATCCATTTATATCCAGGGATTGCAAGACGAAGACAATGGACGCGCCGTCTTCGTATATGATGTACAGGGACAGCTGATCCACCGTCAGGAAATCGCCGGAACGACGCCATGCCGGATCGACAAATCGTTGAACAAAGGAATCTATATCCTGAAGATAGCCGGTAGGGAGCATGTGATAAAGCTTCCGGTCGTGTCATCGTTCTAAGTAATGTAATGACAAATAACAAATAAAAAACCCAAGGGGGAGTGAATCTCCACCCTTGGGTTACTGATTAACAGGTAGGTACCTACCTGTTATTTCTTTTCAAAGAAAGCGTCGAAAGCATGTGCTGACGTTTGGAAATCAATCCGTTTTGTAAATTCACAGGATTCCCGTGCGCCGTGTTCGCGATCCATCGCGCTGTCTTCCCATTCGATGGATAGCGGGCCCTGGTAGCCGATGGCATTCAGTGCGCGGATAATCTCTTCAAAACGGATACGCCCGCGCCCTACGCTCCGGAAGTTCCAGTAACGGCGGGGATCGCCGAACGTGACATGCCCGCCAAATACGCCGACCTGCTTGGGCGTTTCGCTCCAATAGACATCTTTCATGTGTACATGGAAGATCCGTTCTGGGAATTGATAGATAAAGTCCACATAATCCACCCCCTGATACCCCAGGTGGCTCGGGTCGTAATTGAACCCGAACGCGGGATGCCAGTCCAGCGCATCCAAGGCGCGGCGGGCGGTAACCGTATCAAAGGCTATTTCCGTCGGATGCACCTCCAGCGCGTAACGAATCCCCAGCTTTTGGTATTCGTCGAGGATAGGGGTAAACCGGCGGGCAAAATCTTCAAACCCTTTATCAATCAAGGCTTCCGGGATAGGAGGGAAAGAGTAGAGGTACTGCCAGATCGCGCTGCCGGTGAAGCCGACAACGGTGTCGATACCCAGCATTTTTGCCGCATGAGCCGTCCGGATCAACTCTTCCGAAGCGCGCTGGCGGACACCCTCCGGCTCGCCGTCCCCCCAGATATAATCGGGAAGAATGGATTGATGCCTGAAGTCGATGTTGTCGCATACCGCCTGACCGATCAAATGCGTTGAAATCGTACGGAGCTCCAGCCCGTATGCGCTTAACAACTCTTTTATGCCCTGATAATAAGCCGCATCTGTATGACGAACGTCCAAATGATCGGGAAGCCCCAGCTCTATGCCGTCGTATCCGAAAGCTTTGGCTTTTTCACACACGGTTTCCAGTGATAAATCTCCCCACTGTAAGGAGTACAAGGTTACAAGTCGTGCCATTTGTTATAAGTTTATGATTTTAAAAATAGTTCATGTACAGGACAAAACTAAAAAATATCTGCAACACAAGGGCGGGTTTCACCTTAATATTTTTTAAATCCCCAAAAAAAGAATATCTTTGCCCCCTTGAAATAAACTAAAGATTGTTTGTACGCTATTATAATTATATTAAAAACAAAGATGGTTACTATGAGAAAAATAGTCCAGTTCGCTTTTTTGTGCGCGTTGTTTAGTTGTGACAGGGGCGTTGTCCCTGAAGTGGTTACGCCTGAAACAGGGTATACGGTACAGTTTTGTATGGAGACTGTCATGGAGGTCGAACCTTTTCCCGGCACGCGAAGTATGCCTGGGGATATCCCCGGAGAGCCCACCGTTCCACCTTATCAGTACCTGGAGTATGCCGTCTATGACCGGCCTGCCGATACGTTGATGCGGTATCGGACGGCGTCATCCAGCGACAAAGAGAATGAGGACTTTGGGAAGTATTTCTACGACACATTCAAGCGGGGAAAGTATAAGGTATGCTTCTTAGCCCATTCCACACCGGAGCGCTCTTTGTCGGGAAACAGCATTACTTTTGGGCAGGTTTCGGATTCTTTTTATGCTTCTGTAGAGATCGACGTGAATGAGAAAAGCGCCGACACCGCTGTCGTAATTGCCATGCGGCGCGTGGTCAGCCGTGTGGAGTTTCTGGCCACCGACACTGTTCCAGGGAACGTTTTTTCATTAAGCGTCGATGTGTCCGGCCGGTATACCGCCTTTGATCTTTTTGAGGGGAAAGCGAAGAGCGATCCGGCGCCCTACCTGTTTACGGATACGATTTCCGATCAGGAAAGGGGGAAAGGAGTATTTAATACCCATGCGTTCTATACGTTGGTTCCATCTCCTGACAACAAGATAGGCGAGATCACCCTCACTTCGTCGGACAAACAGAAAAACGAGGTCTATAAACGGGTCGTAAAAGATGCGCCGCTTTACGAAAACCGGATCACACGTTATAAAGGCAGGCTGTACGCCCCCTCATCTTTCGACGGCGGCTTCGAAATAAATATTGAGAACGACGGCGATTGGGGAAATCCCGAAGAAATTGCATTACCCGAAACGGATTGATTATCAAAACGATCCAACCCTGCCCGTTCTCAGCGTGAACTATTTTCACAAGAGATGGGCAGATTTCTCATCCAAAAATTTGGAGATATTCAAATTCGTATTAACTTTGCACCGTCTTAAGAGAGATTAAGACACTCCTTTCAAAAAGGGCGTTTAGCTCAGCTGGTTCAGAGCATCTGCCTTACAAGCAGAGGGTCGGCGGTTCGAATCCGTCAACGCCCACTTCCCTAAAAAGACACTTTAGAGAAAAAAACAGACAATGCCTTCCAAATCAACAGATTGGAAGGCATTTTTCATTTATCGGCGCCAACTGAAAGACGGGAATGAAAGACGGGAAAACGATTGAATATTCGGTTAACTTTGTACGGAAATCTTTTGCTAAAGCAGCAAAAACGCTTCCATATTGTCGGGGGTGATGACGGAGAAAGTACTGGATGGATAATTTTCCAGGAATTTCTTGGGTATTTTGTATTTGGCGGAGGGGTTCCATTTGAATTCGAATGCTTGGATTTGTCCGTCTCCTTCTTCGATATAGTCGATTTCTTTTTGGTCGGTGGTGCGCCAAAACCAACTGTTCCGCCACATCAAATCGTATTCCAGTTTCTTCTGTCTTTCGGAAATAATGTAATTTTCCCATAACGCGCCAATATCACTGCGGCTTTCCGCAAAGGAAAAATCAGCGATTATCGCATTGCGAATGCCGTTGTCGTAAAAGTAGATTTTTTTACTGCTTTTCAGTTCGTTGCGCAAGTTACGGCTGAATGAGCCTAATCGGAAAATGACAAAACATTGTTCCAATAGCACGATATACTTTTCCACTGTCTTTGTGTCTAATCCGCTAATCTGCCCCAGTTCGGCGTAAGATACCTGATTGCCAACCTGGAAAGCAACAGCCTGTAGCAGTTTTAGCAGCTTTTCCGGCTTCTTGATTTGTTCCCACATCAAAATATCCTTGTAAAGATAACTGTCTGAAAGTTGTTTCAGGATTTCTTTTTCATTTCCCGGATTGTTCACAACATCAGGGTAGTAACCATATACCAGGCGATGAGGTAACAGCCTTTTTTCATCTAATAGTCCATGATGGTTCACCATTTCTGCAAAAGAAACAGGGTACATTTTGTATTCCCACTTTCTGCCGGTAAGCGGTTCGTTGACCTGATTGGCTAAATCGAAAGAAGAACTCCCGGTGGCTATCAGTTGTATTTCGGGCAATTCATCCGTGATCAGTTTCAGTTTTAGTCCTATATCCTTTATCCGTTGGGCTTCATCAATTACGACGTATCTCTTATTCCCGAAAATATACTTCAAACGCGTGGCCGATATGTTCTCAAAAAGATGCTGCACGTCCAATTCATCCCCATTGAGCCAAATCATTTCGTCTGAACCTTTAAAAAGTTCTTTAACTAAAGTCGTTTTACCTACCTGCCTGGCTCCCATTAATATGATCGCTTTACCCCTATTCAGCTTATCTTGAATCGTTTTTTCTACTTTTCTACGTATCATACCGGATATATCTTACCACAAAAATACGATAAATGTGGAATTGGATCCACAAAATACCAAATAAAAACGGGACGGGAGCAATTTTTATTTGCTCCCGTCCCGTTTGAAATTGCTCCCGACCTATTTAAAATTGCTCCCGTCCGAAAATGAGGGTCATTTAGACTTAAATCGGAATGGGGGGAATGTTTTTTCTTTCGATTGGATTGTTATTGTGCCGTTGTATGCTGCGTCTTTTTCAAAGAAAGGGGCGGTGGTGAATACCGTTGTCTTTTCGTAGGGTTTGAGCGGCGGAACGGTGACGCTGGCTGCGGGTATTTTTTCGCCGTTCTTTTCGATTGTCAGTTGCAAGGTGGCTTCCGGGGAGGCTACCTGTCCGAAATTCTGTACTTCCACGCTGATGTCCATCGCGTTGGCGCGGGGGGTGAATACCGGCGCAAGCGCAGACAGTATCGGTTCGAGGTAATTGACGTAGGGCAGGCGGGCGTATCCGTAGAGCAGTTCGCCGCGCAGGTTTTTGCCGATGAGTTTGGGGGCAAATTCGTCGGGCGTGATGCCGTTTCCGGCGGCGTCGAAAGTGACGATGAGGTCGGCTCCAGATTTTTCGGTACTTTTTACCTTGGCGCCCCGTCCGAAATTAACTTCCGTCGATGCTCCGAAGCGTAGCGAGGCGAGGTCGATGTCGGTGTGCGGGTCGAAACCTTTTTCGGCGGCGATCTTCAGGCGGATGGTTTTGGTGGCCGGCGTGATGGGGTGAGTGTCGAGGATGGTCAGCAGCAATCCGGGGTTCAGGGGGATGGCGATGTTTTTCGAGCTGTGGGTATCGTTGGGTTTATCGTCGTTTTTCAATACGTCGATGACGGCGTAGTTTGCCTGTATCGCCCGTCCGTATTCGTCCTGGAGCACTTTCATGCGTTCGTACTTAAACCAGTCTTCCGAATTTCCTCCGGGGTGGCGTGCGATGCCTGGGAGATAGGCTTCGCCCGGGTCGGCTACCCAGTTGACGCCGTCCTTGGAGCGCAGGTAAAAGGCTATGCGCCCCAGCCAGTCGTTCACGATGAGGTGGTATTGGATATGGTCGCGCCACACTACGGGGTCTTCAAATTGGCCATCCACGTCGGGATAAATTCTCCTGTCGGTCAGTTGTTTGTAGGGCGACAACCCTGTTTCGCTGATCCACACGCCTCCGCCGCGGCAAACCATCAGAAAGGAGCCGTCTTCGCGCCGGGCAAACGTCAGGTTGCTCAGCCCTTCGATGATGCGGCGGTCTCTGCGGTCAAATTCAAACTCGCCGCGCGTCCAGGGGCCGTTAAGGTTTTCGCTGACATAACGGTGGTCGATGACGTAAAGGACGTACCGCCCGTCTTTCATCCTGAACAGTTCGGGATTATGTCCGCTGCCGATGCTGTCCCGTACCGTAAACGGGCCATGGGGGTGCGCACTCACGGCATGAACGACGTGTGAGTTTGGCCATTCGTGGTGTCCTTTGGGGGAATCTTCCCGCCAGCGGCAGACGAAGAGGTGATACTGTCCGTCGTTGCCTCGGAGGATATTTCCTCCCCAATAGGAGTAGTTGGAATCTTCGATGCCGTTGTCGACGAAACGTGGAATGACGTTTTCCGCGCCCCAGGTATCTTTCGAC
>JAISRY010000080.1 GCA_031273385.1 Tannerellaceae bacterium
TGTGCCTTATAATCATTCATATATGCCGGCAAAACCTATTCCCTTAACCCCCGTTTTTCCGCCATATTTGCGAGCGGCTCGTCCCGCGGGGCGATACAGCCGATTCTCAGAGAGTTTAGGAGTGGTAAAACTATCATTTTGTCAAATCGCCGGGAATGGGTGGAAAAGTGACAAAATGATAATCAGGGGGTGTGAGGGGGATTGCCCGGTTCGGGGGTGCGGTATATTTTGAAGCCGGAGGCGGCGATGAGGATGCTCATCAGGGGGCTTATCAGGTTGAAGAAGCAGTAGGGGAGGTAGGTGAACGTGGCGACGCCCAGAATGGTGGCCTGCGTCAATCCACAGGTATTCCAGGGGATTAGGGGGGAGGTGACCGTGACGGCGTCTTCGATCGTGCGGCTCAACAGGCGGTTTTCATAGCCCCTTTTCCGGTAGATATGCTTAAACATGTCGCCGGTAAGGATGATTGAGATGTACTGGTCGGCGGTGGTCAGGTTCAGGAACAGGCCGGAGGCGACCGTCGAAGCGACCATCCCGGCCGTCCGCCTGACAAAGTGCAGGAACAGGGAGGTGATGCTTTCCAACATGCCGCCGGCAGCCATCGCCCCACCAAAACACATGGCGCAGATAATCAGCCAAATCGTGTTCAGCATCCCGCTCATCCCCCGCGTGGAAACCAGCTCGTTCAGCCCCGCAATACCGGTCTCTATCTGCGTATGTCCGTACAGCGTCATCAACAAGCCCTTGAAAGCGGATTCGAAGCCCTGCTGAGGTACTCCTGCGATCTCGCGCAGCAGTTCGGGCTGGAAAATAAGGGCGAACAGCCCGGCCAGCGCCACCGACAGGAAGAGGGTAATCAGCGAGGGTACCCGTTTGGCAATCAGGACAGCCGTGACCAGCGGTACGATCAACAGCCATGGGGTAATGTGGAACGTCGCTTTCAGCGATGCCGGATAGAGGGCGATCTGATCGCTCGCCGTCGCTTCGTGGGCGAAGCCGGCGATGGAGAAAACCAGCAGGGTGATCAGCATGGATGGAACCGTCGTTCCCATCATATAGCGGATATGGGTGAACAGGGGCGTACCGGTCACGGAAGAGGCCAGGATAGTGGTATCGGACAGGGGCGACACCTTATCGCCGAAATAGGCGCCCGAAACGATCGCGCCGGCAATCCATCCCTCAGAAAAGCCCTGCGCCTGCCCGATCCCCAGCAAAGCGATGCCGATCGTGGCAATCGTCGTCCACGAGCTGCCGGTCATGACCGACACCAGCGCACAAATCAGGCAGGTGGAGGCCAGGAAGAAGCTGGGGTGGATAATCTGTACCCCGTAGCAGATCAGCGTCGGCACAATACCGCTGACCATCCAGCTCCCCGACAGCGCCCCGATGATCAGCAGGATCAACAGCGCCGTCGCTACGCCCGTGATATTGTTGACGATAGCCCGCTCGATCGTTTTCCATTTCACCCGGCAACAGGCCATCGCGATCACGCAGCATACGGCGGTAGCGGCCAGCAGGACGATCTGGCTTCCGCCATTCAGGACGTCGTTACCGAACAGGCGGATCGTAACGAACAACAGTCCGGCCAATACCATGACCGGAACAAGGGACAACAACGGCGAAGGTATCTTCGGGGAATGGCCATCTTCCATTTTCTTACAGCAACTATTGATTTAAAGGCACAAAGATACAAGAAAAATCCTTACTTTTGCCGGATAATCAACGAACCGTATAAGGTATGGGCAATTTCTTTAAAACACTTTTCTCCTCTTCCCAGGAGGTTGACGCCGCGGAGGAGAAGGAAAAAAACGACCGTAAGAACTTTGAACTGTTCAAGTACGACGGTATCCGTGCGCAACAGATGCACCGGACAGAGTATGCTATAAAATGCTACCTGAAAGCGTTGTCTATTCAGGAAGATTTCGAAACGCTGAACCACCTGGCAACGGCCTACATCGCCAACCACGAGCTGGAGGAGGCGCTGGAGGCCTTGAACCGCATGATCGCCCTCGATCCGGAGCATACCGCCCCGCTGTTTACCCGTATCAATGTCCTTTTCATGCTCGACAGGGAAGAAGAGGCGATAAAAGACTGTATGCGCGTGATCGAATCGGACGCATCGAATCCTATCGCCTGGTTTCTGATGGGACGGGCGAAGAAGCAGGCCGGCGACCTCTCCGGCGCGATTGCCGCCCTGACGAGCGCCATCGAGCTGAAAGATGATTTTACGAGCGCCTACCTCTTACGCGCCGAAGCGCTATTGGCGGCGAATCAGCTCCCCGAAGCCCTGTCCGATACGGAGAAAGCCCTTTCCCTGGAAGCGGAGGAGGAGTCGGCCTACCTGGTAAAAGGCAGGGTACATGAAGCGATGGGCGACCTGCCCGCCGCCACAGCGGATTACGAGAAAGCATTGGAGCTGAACCCTTTCAACGAAGAGGCCTCCCTCCATCTGGGTGCGATCCTGACGGCGGAGGGAAAGACGGATGAGGCCATCCGCTTTTTCGACGAACTCATCGAACTGAAGCCGGAATGGGCGGACGCCTACCGCGAACGCAGCAAAGCCAAGCGGCAGAAAGGCGACGACAAAGGGGCGCAGGAAGACCTCCGAATAGCCGCCGGCCTGGATCCGGAGAGCGAAGAGGGGGAAAAGGAAGAGGCGCATTTCGACGACCTGTATAAAGGCGGCATATTTTAACCCGACACGAATAGAGGTGGAAACGGATACGGATTTTACCATCAGCCATACGCTTATCCATTGGTATCACAGCAACAAACGGGAACTGCCCTGGCGGGATACGGCCGATCCCTATATCATCTGGATTTCGGAGGTTATCCTGCAACAGACGCGCGTAGACCAGGGTATGGGCTATTTCCTCCGTTTTACGGAACGCTTTCCCGACCTCTCCACGCTGGCGGAGGCCGAAGAAGACGAGACGCTCAAATACTGGCAGGGGCTGGGCTATTACAGCCGCGCACGGAATATGCTCGCCGCCGCCCGTACGATAGCGGACTCGTTCGGCGGCGTCTTTCCGTCAAGATATGAAGATATCCTGTCGCTGAAAGGCGTCGGCGAATATACGGCGGCGGCGATCGCCTCTTTTGCCTGGAACCAGCCCTATCCGGTGGTCGACGGGAATGTGTACAGGGTATTGGCGCGGCTTTTTGCCATTGATACGCCGGTCAACAGCTTCAAGGGGAAAAAGACGTTCGCCCGGATAGCCGCTTTGCTGATGAACCCTGAAAAGGCGGGGCTTCACAACCAGGCGATGATGGAATTCGGGGCGTTGCAATGCGTGCCGCGTAATCCCGATTGCACCCCCTGTCCGCTTAGTCATCAATGTATGGCCTACGCTTCGGGGAGCGTCGCCTCATTTCCGGTAAAGCCGAAGAAAACGAGCGTCCGCAACCGCTACTTTCACTACCTGCATATCGTCCACGAGGGCGATACATGGATCAACCGCCGGTCGGGGAACGATATCTGGAAAGGGTTGTATGAATTTCCGCTCCTGGAGACGGAAGAGGCCGTCGATTTCGCCGGACTGCAAAAGACAGAGGAGTTCCGGCGCCTGTTAAAAGACACGGGCATACGCTCCGTTTCCATTGAATTGCAGAACGTTAAGCACATCCTGTCCCACCAGGCGTTATATGCCACTTTTTATAAGATCGAGATAGAGAAAGGGAATGAGGCGCTGGAATCGTTCGTCAGAATCCCCTGCGGGTCGATCGGGGAATATGCCGTACCCCGCCTGGTGGATATTTATTTGGAAAAATCGGGGAGAAAGGTTGCAAGGTAATGCGGATTTATGTTTCTTTGTATCATTAATTAAGAAAATAAACACATAAACGATATGTCGTTAAATAAAGTCATCTTGATTGGAAACGTAGGGAAAGATCCCGACGTTCGCTATTATGATAATGGAGGCGCGTATGCCAACTTTCCGTTGGCCACCTCCGACAGGGGATACACGCTGGCCAATGGGACGGTCGTGCCGGAACGTACGGAATGGCACAATGTCGTGGTGCGCCGCGAGCAGGTCGCCTTTGTCGAAAAATGGGTAAGAAAAGGCTCCGGCGTATATGTCGAAGGGAAAATACGTACCCGTACTTACGATGACCAGAATGGCATCAAGCGGTATGTGACGGAGATCTATGCCGACCGTATCGATTTTTTCAGCTTCGGTAAGCGCGAAGAGGGGCAAACGGCCTCCACACCGTCAAGCCAGCCCGCTTCTTCATTCGTCCAGCCCGCCGCATCTGCAACTACAGCATCCCCGTCATCTTCCGTGACGGCGGAGACCGGCGACTTTTCCGAAAAGAGCGGCGAAGCCGACGACCTTCCGTTCTGATACCGTGTTTGACTACGTCACCATACAGGCGCCCGCCGCATCCCATGTTATCGCATTGATAACGGCCTTGTTCATGCTGTCGGTCTCCGGCTTTATGTCGGCCTCCGAAGTGGCTTTTTTCTCTTTAGGGGCGGGCGATATAAGCAACGTCAAGGAGGAAAAGCATACGTCGGACAGGATCATCCGCCGCCTGTTAGACCGTTCGGGGCGCCTGCTCGCCTCTATCCTGATCGTCAACGATTTCTCGAATGTGGCGGTCGTCATGCTCTGTACGTTTGCCTTTCACGGGATATTCGACTTTTCCGCCGCGCCGGGGATGGGTTTTGTATTGGAGGCGACGGCATTGACCTTTCTACTCCTGCTTTTCGGCGAGATCCTGCCGAGAATCCATGCGCAGAAAAATACCCTCTCCCTTGCCCGCACATTGGCGCCCGCCCTCGGGGTGGCCGAAAGCCTCTGCCGCCCTTTTTCCAACATACTGATCAATTCCACCTCCATCATCAATAAAGCGCTGGTGAAAAAGAAGTACAACCTGTCGGTAGACGATCTCTCCAAAGCGCTGGAGCTGACGTCGACGGGGATTCCCGAAGAAAAGGAGATGCTGGCGGAGATCATCAAGTTCTACAACAAGACGGCCAGCGAGATCATGACCTCCCGCCTGGACATGGAAGATATCGAGATCAAAAGCACGTTCCGCAGCGTGATAGATTTTATTATCGACTCCGGCTATTCCCGCATCCCCGTTTTTTCCGGAACGGAAGACCATATCAAGGGGATACTCTATATCAAAGACCTGCTGCCATACATCGAAAAGCCCGACTCGTTCCGTTGGCAAAGCCTGATCCGTCCGGCCTATTTCGTTCCCGAAACGAAGAAGATCGACGACCTGCTGGAGGAGTTCCGCACCAACAAAATACACATGGCCATCGTGGTGGACGAATTTGGAGGCACCTCCGGCATCGTGACGATGGAAGACATCCTGGAAGAGATCGTCGGCGACATATCAGACGAATACGACGAAGACGAGAAGCCCTTTATCCGCCTGGCCGACGGCAGCCTGATCTTTGAAGCCAAGATACAGCTGAACGACTTTTTCCGCGTGACGAACGCGAACCCTGCCGATTTTGACGGCCTGACCGACGAAGCGGAAACACTCGCCGGCCTCATCCTCGAAATAAAGGGGGACTTCCCCCAACGGCGCGAGACGGTCGAATACAAGTCATACCATTTCCAGATACTGGAGGTAGACAACCGCCGCATCCAGAAAGTGAAATTCTACGTATGAAAAGCATAGCGGCCGGGATATGGCTTGTGTGGGCGGGGATGCTGATCGCCTGTTCGGGATATACGCCAAAGCCGCGCGGTTATTTCCGGATTGAGCTCCCCGCCCCCCGCTATGCCGGATTTCCCTTACCGGATTACCCCTACACGTTCAGCCTCTCCCAGTGGGCGACTATCGAGCTTCCGCCGGACAGCGCCCCCCTTGCCGGATGGGTCAACCTCTCCTACCCCCTCTACGGGGCAAAGGTCTATTGCAGCTACCTGCCCGTTACGCCCCTCACCATCGAGCGCGTCATGGCCGAATCCCGGTCGTTGCTCTTCCGCCAGGCCAGGGATACGCGGCGCATCGGCGGACAAGCGTATGACGATCCCGAAAAAGAGGTGTATGCCTTTTTGTATCAGTTGGATGGAGAATCGGCCTCTCCCCTCCAATTCACGATAACGGACAGCGTAGCCCACTTCTTCCGGGGCGCCCTGCTGTATGACTGCCCCCTCAACGCCGACTCCCTGTCGCCCGTCACCCAATACATCAGGGAAGATCTCGTCGAACTGATCCAATCGTTCAACTGGAGAAAATAATGCCCCTCTTCCTCACACATACAAAGCCGCTTCTGGGCGTCTGGAAAATAGACGAAAGCCCGGACGAACTGCTCTCCCAACTGACAAACAAAGCCGCCCTCCTCCCTTTCCTGGAGCAGATGCGGACAGAAAACCGCCGGAAAGAGTGGTTGGCCGTCCGCGTCTTGCTGAAAGCCCTGACCGGCGAAGAACAACAGGTGGCCTATCACCCCGACGGAGCGCCCTTTCTCCCCGGCAGCGACCTGCATATCAGCATCTCCCATACAAAAGGCTATGCCGCCGCGCTGGTCAGCGAACGCCCCGAAACAGGCATAGATATCGAATACCGGGGCAACCGTATAATAAAGGTACGCGACCGCTTTATGACACCCGAAGAAGAGGCCTCCATAGACCCCCGCCACGCAACGGAGCAACTGCTTATCCATTGGTGCGCCAAGGAGACGCTCTATAAAATGATCCGCAAAAAAGAGGTAGATTTCCGAAAACACCTCCACGTCTCCCCCTTTCCCTACAACGAATCAGGAACCCTAACCGCCCATGAAACGCTCTCCCCCTCCCCCGCCTCCTACCGCCTGAACTACGAAACACACCCCGGCTTCGTCCTCGTATTCAGCATATAAATACCATTGCGAGTCCCCAATAAACCAGTTTTATCAAAAAGAGAAATGACGGCGATAGCGTGATTTACAGCCGATTACACAAAAGCAGTGCCCGTCATTGCGAACGCAGTGAAGCAATCCAGGAGTGCGACACATAGACACACATCTGGATTGCTTCACTGCGTTTATAATGACGACGAATCGCAATCTCCTGAAAATCAAATACTATCCGTCATTGCGAACGCAGTGAAGCAATCCAGAGGTGTGTCTGTGTGTGGCACCTCTGGATTGCTTCACTGCGTTCGCAATGACGGGTACTACTTGATTGTAATCGCATGAAAATCAACGCAATCGCCGTCATTTTCCTTTTTGATAAACCTTGTTTATTGGGCACTCGCAATGACGGATACTAAACGTTGATTTTTAGGCGATTGCGATGCTTCGTCATTATAAACGCAGTGAAGCAATCCATAGGTGCGTCTGTGTGTCGCACTCCTGGAGTGCTTCACTGCGTTTATAATGACGAGAATTTACAATCGGCTAAAAATCAATCAATTCTCGTCATTTCCCCTTTTTGATAAACGCAGTTTATTGGGTACTCGCAATGACGGATACTATTTGATTTTCAGGCGATTGTGATTCGTCGTCATTATAAGTGCAGTGACAGGTACCAGATGTTTACTGTTCATTGTCATTTTCTCATTGTTTGTTCTTATAAGAAGCTTAAGGTTCTTAAGATTCTTAAGGTTCTTAAGAATCTTAAGAATCTTAGGGAAAGCTGAACCTCGCGCGTATCCACGCGAATGTGTGCGTGTGTGTGAAAGAGTTTACAATGACGTGTTTATAAATGGGCGTAATTGACCAAGGCCGATCTTCGATTCGTAATTGGCTAAGGCCGATCTTCGATTCGTAATTCGTAATTCGTAATTGAATTTATCTTATCGGAAGCGGAAGGTTTCCCATTTGTAGACTTTGGGGGTTTGTTTTAGGTAGGGGGTTACTTTTTCCCGCTCTTCCGGGCTTAGGTAGAGGGGGGTGGTGTAATGGGCGGTTAGCGTTTGGTCGTCGGGGCTTAGGCGGTACTTGATCAGGTCTATATCCATGCGGGAGAGGGCGTCTTTAAAGGCGTCGCTTTCCCTGTCTGCGTCGTCGATGATGAACCAGTCCGCCGTTACGGGGGTG
>JAISRY010000015.1 GCA_031273385.1 Tannerellaceae bacterium
CGGCCTTTAAGCGAAACGTTAGGGGATAAGGATGGAATGGGTGGCTTCGGTCTTGTTCAATCCCGACAATTAAAGCGAAGATAAACATGTAGAAAGCAAATTAATTCCTCGTTTGGACGAGAGTTCGACTCTCTCCAGCTCCACAATCACTGCTGAAAATTCAGCAGCATGTGAATGAAGTACACGAAAGCGTCCAAAGCGGGCGCTTTTTGTGTTTCGTAATACTCTATAATCGTTATTACTTGTTGCTGTATACCGTTGCTCCGCCATCTTTAGTGACCACAAAGCCAAGAACCAGCGCAATCTGCCGTATTGATCGCCAGGGGATGTCGAACGGTTCATGGATCAGGCGGCCATCGGGATAGGTTTCGGTGTTCGTGCTGTATGCGGTAATGTGGTCGGCGTCTTTTCCTTTTTGGATGCGCTTCGTGACGCGGTACTCGCTTGTTTCGATCATGTAATCGCGTCCGGGGATGATCAATTCGCGGTCGATGACCTCTTTCAATACAAGGATACAGCCGGAGGGGTATTCCGCCATACTGTCGCCGTAATGACGCAGTGCGGCGGTGGCATCCCTGAACCAATCGCCGGTATCAATGTATTCGAAGGCATGGGATATGCCACACATGTCGGCGCTGAGACAATTTACGCCCCCTACTGTCGCAGCGTCAAAGAATGGGATCAGGTGACTGACAATAGGTTCCTCTTTCAGCTTTTCACCGTTGCCCGTCAGTACCCACGCAAAGTTGTAGTTTAAGCATTTCGCTGTAATTTTTTCCGCCAGGTCTTTTGAGATGCCGTTTCGCTCCTTGATGATATCATACAGGATTTGCGGCGTCTTCAATCCGATATGCTCGCTAAACTTTCTAACGGACATGTTGCTGGAATCTATAATCTCTTTAATCCTTTCTTTGTCAGACATATATAAAATATTTTCGGTTTATGTTTGAATAATGCTTGTTTTATTCAAGCTATATGCTGTAAATTTGCAGCATCAAACTTCACTTTGCAAAGATACGAAGAAAAGGTGAGAAAATGATGGAGGCATTTTCGGAAAAATGGGTGCGTCCTCTTTCGGGAAAGGGTGCATCCTCTTTCGAAAAAGGGTGCATCCTTTTCCGGTCGGACAAATGAGATAATGGTAAAAAGATGAAAATAATGAAATTAAGTATGACAAAAAATGGCACGGACGAATAAATCAGGGCTGGATTACTACCCGTTCGACATTGATTTTTTCCAGGACGAAAAGATACAATTCGTCTCAGCCCGTTTCGGGACAAAGGGGGAGTCGATAACGGTTCGGCTTTTATGTAAAATTTACAGGAATGGTTATTACGTCGAATTTAACGACGATACGGCGTTGCTGTTTGCAAAAGGTGTCGGCGATGGATGCCGGGATTACTGTGTGAAAGGTGTCGTGGAGGAATTGCTCAAACGCGGATTTTTCGACAAGGATCTTTTCGAGCGGTTCGGTATCCTCACGAGCCGGGGTATCCAAAACAGGTATTTTGAGATCATAAGGAGGCGTGAAAAGGTGGATATCATTGAGGATTACCTGCTTATCGACGTTTCGGGTATGACGAATGTCAACATTAATCGAATTAATGTCGACATTAATTCGATAAATGTCGACATTAATTCACAAAGTAAAGTAAAGGAAAAAGAAAGGAAAGAGAAAGGAAAAAGAAAGGAAAGTAAAGAAAACCCCCCAACCCCCCAAGGGGGCGATGTGTGCGGGTGCGAAGTCGTGGATGAGTTTTCGTTCGAGAACGCCTGGGCGATGTATGGGAGAAAGGGGAACAAAAAAACCTCCGCGAGAAAATGGGCAAACCTGAAAAATCATTGCAGAGAGGCCGCATTGAAGCACATACCCCTATACGTTCGATCAACGCCGGAGATCCAATACCGGAAAAACTTCGAGACCTATATCAACCAGGAATGTTGGAATGATGAACTAATTTTAAAAAACAATGGAAACAAAAACACAGGAAATAGCCATCCCCAGTCCCAATCAGGGGTTAGCGACGATTACAAAAGAAATATTCTTGAAAGACTTCTCGGTGCCGGCCATTCAGAAGAGATGCCGGGGAATCAGCCGGTTTGAGGATATTTTCAGCTCAGGCCTGCCCTCTATCGGCAACATAAGGAGGCGGTATGGATACGATTTTACGCAGGCTTATATTGAAATCTGGATTGTCAATTTGCGGGAATTTATCAATGTCGGGAAGAAAATGAACGATGAACAGACCCGGGAAACGGCCTCCCTCATCCTCGACACCTACCCTTTCATGAATTTGGCGGACATCCATTTCATCTTCAAGTCGGCCAAACTCGGACGGTTCGGGAAACAGTACGACCGCTTGGACGGACAGTTGATCCTTTCGTGGTTTGAGGAGCATTTCGGTAAAAGATGCAATGCCGCCGCGGAAACCGCTATCATGGAAGCCGACAAATACAGGCACGGGAGCGATTATCTGATGGAACGCATACACAAACATGCATAGAGTTGATTTCGCAAACGCCGTCGCGTACGGTTGGGGGATATTTGCACCGTCATACAACGTCGTAGGACACTAAATACATGGATTATGCCAGTAAAATTTAAATTAATCAATCGCCAGAATTTTGGCAAAGACGCCGGGCAAGTCCCGCGCAAAGTGTATGCACAGGCCATCAACAACGGCTATACCACGTTCGAGGAGCTGTGCGCCGATATTACGGAGAACTGTACGCTGACCTCTGCCGACGTCAAAGCCGTCATGGACAGGATGAACTTTACGCTCGATAAGCACCTGCGTGCCGGGCGCATCGTACAGTTCGGCGAAATCGGGAATTTCCGCATGGCTGTGGGATCGAGCGGAGCGGTCGACGAGAAGGATTTTTCCACCGCGCAAATCCGCACCCCCAGGATCGTCTTTACGCCGGGGAAACGCCTGCAGACGGCGCGCTCGCTCACGACGTTTGAGAAAGAGGCCGTCAACGTCGTCGAACAATCCTGCGAACGTCCGCACGCGGACTAAACAAAGGGCGTCCCCCGCTTCCAAAGGGGGGGACGCCCCCTTTCAAAATAAAACAAGGAAAACAATGAAATTAAGATAAATAGGATGGAAACATTTAAATACAAGGCATACGGGCTACAGGAACTCGCCCAGCTCTATTTCCCGGGCAGCACGCCCCAATCGGCCTCCACGCAATTGCGTAAGTGGATGCGTATCAAGGCGCTCGACCAAAAACTCAAAGCCGCATCCTACGTATACGGCCAAAAGATTCTCACCCCTCTCCAGGTCAAGGTCATCGTCGAACACATCGGCGAACCCGAAACAGTATAAATGTAGCGCTATGAACGAATTAGTATTCAGATCGAAAAAAGGCACACTGGTGACGACCAGCCTACTGGTGGCTGAAAAGTTTGGGAAAGAACACCGGAACGTGCTTCAGCAGATCCGGAATCTCACTGCTGAAAATGCAGCGGTGAACGCCCTGTTTTATGAAACGGACTATTACAATGAACGAAACCAGCGCCAACCGATGTTCGTCATGAACCGCGACGGTTTCAGTTTGCTGGTCATGGGTTTTACCGGCAAGGAGGCCTTGAAGTTCAAATTGGACTATATCGGGCGGTTCAACCAGATGGAAGCCCTCATCCAAAAGGAGATCGAACGGCAACGGGAGCTGTTGGAGGCGCAACGCCCGAAAGTGTGGTTTTCCGACAGCTTCAACACCAGCGACACCATCATCGGCATCGGCGACCTGGCCAAGCTGTTACGGCAAAAAGGCATTGATATCGGGCAAAACCGCCTGTTCGGCTGGATGGTTGAACACCATTATTTAATGGTATCCGGCAGGCGTTACAGCAAAACGAAGGGACGTTATGAGAAAATTTATATGCCGACGCAAAGAGCCGCCGCCCTGGGGATTTTCCATGTGATCAAACGTCCGATACCGGTACGCCCGGGTGAGCCTTCCGTCATAACGACCACGATCAAGGTCAAGGGGAAAGGGGTGAACTATTTCATGGAGCGCTTTTTATACCATAAGGAGGAAGCGTCATGGATGCCATAAAAGTCTTCCTCTCCTTTGTCATGAGCGCCTGTATGGCCATCATGCACCCCTTGCTGAACCCGGTGATGATCCTTGTGATTTTGTTTGTCCTCGATATCGCCGGCGGCATCGTGGCGGACAAGGTGATGAACGGGGTGGGGTTCAGCTTCGCCAAGTTCCTCAAATCCGTCGCATTCCTTTTCCTCTATGTCGTCATCATTGCCGATATCTATGCGATCTGCTACCTGCAAAACGACATCGACGAGGGGCTTTTGCTGCTGAAGACCATCACCTACGTATGCGCGTACTTCTATTTCTCCAACATAGCCAAGAATTTCCACGAATCGTACCCGGAAAACAGGTTCTTCTCATTCCTCTTCTTTGTCCTTTCGGTGGATATCCCGGCAAACAAAATCCCCATACTACAAAAATTCCTACATGCTGAAAAACAAGAGAAACATGGCAAAAATTGACCTCTTATTACCCTACATCCTACGCTGGGAGGGCGGTTTCGTGAACGACCCCGCCGACGCCGGCGGCGCCACCAACAAGGGCGTAACGATCTCCACCTGGCGGCAAGCCGGGTACGATAAAGACGGCGACGGCGACATTGACGCCGCCGACCTCAGGTTGCTCACCACGCAGGACGTCTGCGACAGGGTGCTGAAACCCCATTATTGGGACAAATGGAAAGCCGACCTCATCCGCTCGCAAAAGGTCGCCAACATCCTCGTCGATTGGCTTTGGTGTTCAGGCAAACAGGGCATCCTTATCCCGCAACGCCTCCTTGGCGTGCAGGCCGACGGCATAGTGGGCGACAAAACGTTGTCGGCGGTCAACGCCGCCGACCCCGACCGGCTGTTCGACGCCATCTTCCGGGCGCGTGTCGGTTTCCTCAACGAGATAACGCAAAACAGCGTCTTAAAGTATGAACAAAAAATAGGCCGGAAAGCGTCCGAAAGCGAGTTGCTAAAGCACACCAACAAACGCTTTATCAACGGTTGGCTGAACCGCCTGAACGCCCTGAAAACCGATTGACATGAAAAGATACATCATCCTGTTCGCCTGTATGGCGTCGTCGGTTTCATGCAGCACGACAAAAAAGAACATAAACCAATCAAGCGCCGACGAATTGTCTTTGCAAAACGTAGCATCGCAAAGCGCAAAAACGGAAAAGCTCGTCGATACGACAAAAACGGAAAGCGGGAAAATCACCATCACAGAGGTCGAGTTTTTTCCCCACACAACCGCCCCGGCCATAAAGTCCATCAAACAAACCACCATAGAACAAGCGACGGAACAAAAAAGACAAACCCGGGAAACCGCCGAAACCGCCGCCAAACAGCTCTCCACCGTCCTCACCAAGAATACCCGGCGCACAGAAGAGTCGATTGCCCCCGACCCCTACCGCTGGCGATACCTCTTCTACACCCTGGCATTAATAGCGGTCGCCCTGCTATACCTGAAGAGTTGAGAGTTGAGAGTTGAGAGTTGAAAGGCTCTCGTAGAGAGCTAACATAGATAGGCAGTACCCTAAGGGTACTGTATACGAATGAATTACCACCCCTCTCTTGCCTCTATATGAGGCAAACCTATATCCGTTAACATCGTAAAAGAGGTTTGCCTCATATAGAGGCAGAGGTAAGCGGTAATCCGTTTATATACAGTACCCTTAGGGTACTGCCTAGCTATGTTAGCTCTCTACGAGAGCCTCTCAACTCTCCACTCTCAACTCTCCACTCTCAACTCTATTGTATCACTTCGATTTCCCTGAACCAGTCTTCGGCTCTGTCCGGCCATTCATTTACCCTCGCGCCCGTATCGCGCAGACCATAACCGTGCCCGCCTTTGTCGTATAAGTGCATCCAGGCAGGGACGCCGGCCTCCTTTAATGCATAATAATAAAAGAGGCTGCTGTTGACATACGATTTGTCATCTTCGGTTTGTATCAGCATGGTGGGAGGAGTCTGTGCGGAGACTTTAAGCTCAGGAGCGATCAGGAAAGGCTCTTTATCCAGGTAGGCAGGGTAGACCAACAGGCAAAAGTCGGGACGGCAACTGACTTTATCCGCAACGTCGACAACCGGATAGGTACGCTGTTGAAAGCTATTGCAGGCAGTCGCCGACAGGTGCGCCCCGGCCGAAAACCCCATAACGCCGATGCGCTGGGGATTCAGGTTAAACGTAACGGCATGTGCGCGGACGTAGCTGATAGCCCGTTGCAAATCCTGAAGCGGCGCTTCGTGCTTTTCCCGTCCCTCCCGCCTCGGGACGCGGTACTTAAGCAATACCGCCGTAATGCCGAGATCGTTCAGCCAATCACAAACCTCATACCCCTCCAGGTCGTAGGCCAGAATGTTGTATCCGCCGCCCGGACAGACAATGATTGCCGATCCTGTCGCCAATTCTTCGGGAGCATGGTAGACGGTGATGGTGGGTTCACTAACGTTCGAGAGGCGGAGGACAGCTTCCCCGCCCGTTTTCCCTCCGTCGGAATCCGCTTTTTCTATCAACCGGACCGTCTCGCCGGGAGCTCCGTTCGGAAATAATAAGACAGGACTATCCTGGGCGACGACAGTACGTGCCATACAAGCGGCCACAAATAATAAGCAATGCCATTTTTTCATAAATCATTCTATTGAATAAGAGCAATAAATATACGCCTTTTTTCATTACGTTCCCTTTTTACCGAAAAAAAATCCGCTATCTTTGCTCCGCATGACAGGTAAAATAAACTGGAATGGGTACTTGATATGAATAGAAGAAAAATATTTACGCGTGTCCTTATCGGGCTGGCCGTCGTCACCACGTTGGCGACGGTGATTCTTTACTTTACATTAAGGGGGGAAAAACCATGGTTGGCCTTTTACATTGCCTGTTGCGGCGGTGTGCTTGTTTTCAACTTCCTCGTGTCCTTATTTCTGGTAACTAAGAACTTCAAAAGATAAGCCTTTGTTTGTAGTAGTGGAGCATACGAGACTCGAACTCGTCACCTTTAGACTGCCAGTCTAACGCTCTAGCCAGATGAGCTAATGCCCCGGTATCTTTTTCAGGATGCAAATATAGCGGTTTTCTTGATATATGCATTATCTTTGTCGAAGTTTTTATAATATACCGGATGATCGTTTACAATATTACTTTCCATATAGATAAAGAGGTTTTGGATGAAAGTTTGCCTTATCTGAAAGAGGAGTATATCCCCCGGATGACGGCAGGAGGCTTTCTGCATCAGCCTTGTTTAAGGCGTATTATGCATACGGCCGGGGATGAAGGCGCAAGCTATGCCGTACAGTTTCACGTGAAGGATATGGAGACGTTGAACGACTGGTTGCAAAAGGCGGGGATTGCGATACATGAAGCGTTGACACGCCGGTTCGGAGATAAAATGACAGGATTTACGACTTTACTTGAAGAGGTGGACTGGAAGAAATAGATTGGAAAAATGGCAAAAGAGCGTATCATATTAGGCATTGATCCCGGAACGATTGTGATGGGATATGGCATATTGAAAATTGAGGGAAGCAGGCTGAACGTCAAGGCGTTAGGCGTTTTACAGTTGAATAAGTATGAAGACCATTACCTGCGGTTGCGTAAAATATTCGAACGGGTTACCGGGCTGATTGATGAATACCTCCCTGACGAACTGGCTATTGAGGCGCCTTTTTTCGGGAAGAATGTGCAAAGTATGTTGAAGCTGGGGCGGGCGCAAGGCGTGGCGATGGCGGCGGCCTTGAACAGGGATCTCCCGATTTACGAATATGCCCCCTTGAAAATCAAAATGGCTATTACCGGAAACGGAAAGGCTTCCAAAGAACAGGTAGCGGGAATGTTGCAACGCTTCCTCCACATCACCGACGAATGTATGATCCCACAAATGGATGCCACAGACGGTTTGGCAGCCGCCGTTTGCCACTTCTTTCAAACGAACAATCCCGTTTCTGAAAAGAAATATACCGGTTGGAAAGATTATCTTGCGAAAAATCCTGGGAAAATAAAAAAATAAACGTATGTTTGCTTGTCCTAAGGGTCTGGAATACTATGAATAATACTCTAAATTATTAATATTATTAGACCATGGAAAAAGAAAGATCATCGAAAGGATTAAACAGACGGCAATTCTTAGGGTATTCCGCGCTTGGATTGGCCGGATTGACCGTCTTACCGAGTTGGGTAACGGCAAGTGGCGTACGTATTGCGCCAAGCGACAGGGTTGTGCTGGGCTTTATCGGCCTGGGCAGGCAGGGCGTTTCGGATTTTCATAGCTTCTCGAGCTGCCCCGGCGTACAGGTAGTGGCCGGTTGCGACGTGGAATCAATTAAACGACAGCGGTTCAGGGAGAGGGTGGAAGAGTGGCAAAAGAAGCTCAATATCGCTCCGCGCTGTGATCTGTATGAGTTTTATGAAGACCTGCTGGAGCGGAAAGATATCGACGCCGTCTCCATCGCCACCCCGGATCATTGGCACGCCTTGACGGCCATCCACGCCTGCCGGAGCGGTAAGGACGTATATGTGCAGAAACCGCTGGCGTTTACGATCCGGGAGGGATTGGAAATGGTAAAGGCCGTACGGTGTCATAACCGGATCTTACAGGTAGGCAGCCAGCAACGTTCGAGCAAAGAGTTTCAACAAGCCATCGCCTTGGTACGTAACGGGGCGATCGGGCATATCGAAACGATCTATGCCAAAGTAGGGGATCCCCCCGCACCTCTCGACCTGCCCGAACAACCCATTCCCGGTACGCTCAACTGGAATCAATGGATGGGCCCCCTCAATGATCCCAACATACATTATCATCCCGACCTTTGCCCTCCCATCACCCTGAATCCCAAGCAGGACGAACGTATATGGGGAGCATGGCGCTGGTACAGGGAAACCGGCAACGGCTACACCGCCGACTGGGGAGCCCACATGTTCGACATCGCCCAAGCAGCGATCGGAATGGATGGTTCCTCCCCGTGCGAGTATATCCCGAAAGGGTATGAGGGCGCCGAATACCTGACCATGAAGTACCAAAACGGTATCGTCATGACAGAGCAGCCGTTCAGGAAAGAGGGAGGAAACGGCATTTGCTTCAACGGAACGAAAGGCTGGCTGAAAGTAGCCAGGGGGTATATCGAATGTTCGGACCCGTCGTTGCTTAAAAAAGAGGAAGAACGTATTGCCGAAGGGCAGTATGAGGTCAGTTCGCCCCACATGCAGAATTTCATCGACGCCGTACGTTCGCGTAAGAACCCTATTGCGCCGGTCGAGATAGGATGCAGCACCAATACGCTCTGCTGCCTGGCCAATATAGCGGTTGAGCTACAACGCCCTGTGAAATGGAATCCGGCGACATTGTGTTTTGACGGCGATGAAGAGGCCTCCGGGCACAGGCTGTACAGCTATCCATACCGGCGTCCCTATACATTATAAATAGAGCGCTCAATAAAACAGTATAAATAGTTCACTCAATAAATAGTTATTCTTATGAAAAATACCTTTAAAGTAATGGCTTCGCTTCTCATCCTGTTGCTCACCCTGTCGTCGTCGACGCCCTCCGGTAAGCCGGACTCGAAGTTTGGAGGCGTCCAGATAGGGACAATCACCTACAGCTATCGCAGTATGCCGGATCAGTCGTTGACGGCGATACTGGATTATGCCGTCCGGTCGGGATTAAGTTCGGTAGAATTGATGGGCGGAGCGGTAGAAGAGTATGCCGGTTTTCCGGTAGGGAAAGATGAGGATGTGGTTCGTCAATGGCGGACTTCCGTATCAATGGATCGCTTCAAGGAGATCCGCAAGATGTTTAATGAAAAGGGAGTAAAGATCGACATCCTGAAACTGGGCGACGCCAGGTGGACGGACGAAGAGATCGACTACGCTTTCAAAGTCTGTAAAACGCTTGGCGCGAAAGGGATAACGACGGAAGTCTCGGAAGAGACGGCGAAACGCCTCTCCCCTTTTGCCGATAAGCATAAGCTGTATGTCATCCTCCATAACCACGGACAGCCGGGAAACCCTGATTTCAGCTTCGACAAAATGCTGGCATGCGGCCCCCGCATCATGCTGAACCTGGATGTAGGGCATTACTTCGGCGCAACGGGATTGCATCCGAACGAGCTGATCAAACGGCTCCACAAGCGGATCGCCAGTATCCACATAAAGGATAAAACGGCAAAGACCGCTGCGGATCCCGACAAAAACCGCCCCTTCGGAGAGGGCGATACGCCGGTCGTCGAGATTCTTCAACTGATTCAGAAAGAGAAATGGCCGATCACGTGCGACATCGAACTGGAATATACCATTCCCGAAGGGTCTGACGCCGTAAAAGAGGTGGTCAAATGCGTCGAGTATTGCCGCAAGGCGCTCTTACCGGATAAAAAGTAATAACAGCGCATTATTCGCACAGGCCGGCAGTGATGTTTTTCCATAAGTTGTCGGGGGGGACGGGGGCTATGATTCTGATGTTTTCCTTTGATACCGGATGGATAAACTCGGCGCTGTGTGCATGCAGGCTGATGCCTCCGTCCGGATTGGAACGGTCGGCGCCATACTTCAAGTCACCCTTGACAGGGCAGCCTATTCGGGCTAACTGCGAACGTATCTGATGGTGGCGGCCGGTTTTCAGGTCGATTTCCAACAGGTAATAATGCGCCGAATGGGCGATGAGCCGGTAGTGCAGGATAGCCTTTTTCGTATGAGGCTGCTCTTTGTCGCAGGCATAACTTTTGTTCTGTTTTTCGTTGCGGAGAATCCAGTGTACCAACTCATCTTCCTCTTGGGGAGGCGCATTTTTCACGATCGCCCAATAGGTTTTCTTTACCTGGCCGAGGCGGAACATCTCGTTGAAGCGGGAAAGCGCCTTGCCGGTTTTAGCAAAGATGACCACCCCGCTGACAGGGCGGTCCAACCGGTGCGTCACGCCTACGAAGACATTCCCGGGCTTCCGGTACTTCTCTTTCAACCACTCTTTTAACGTATCGGAAAGAGCCACGTCGCCGGTCTTGTCTTTCTGTACAATTTCCCGGCAGTTCTTATTGACAACCAGTATATGATTGTCTTCGTAAAGCACTTCCATACCTCTTCGGCTTACATATTCATGCCGCCGCAGCAGTGGATCGTCTGTCCCGTCACGTATGACGACAGGTCTGAAGCCAGGAACAGGGCTACACGAGCGACATCTTCCGGCGTTCCGCCACGACGCAGGGGGATTTGTTTTGCCCATTCCGTCTTCACCTCTTCGGACAATACGCCGGTCATTTCGGTAAGGATAAAACCCGGAGCAATCGCGTTGGCGCGTATGCCGCGAGAACCCAGCTCTTTGGCGATGCTTTTGGCCAGACCGATCATGCCTGCTTTGGAGGCGGAATAGTTCGCTTGGCTGGCATTGCCCGATACCCCTACGACGGAAGACATATTGATGATGCTGCCGCTTTTCTGTTTCAGCATAACGGGGGTAATGGCATGAACGAAATTAAATGCGGATTTGAGGTTGACATTGATCACCATATCCCATTGTTGCTCCGACATACGCATCATCAGTCCATCGCGCGTAATGCCGGCATTGTTCACAAGGATATCAATGCGCCCGAAATCCTTTACGATTTCAGCCGTCACCTGGTGCGCCTCTTCAAAGTTGGCGGCATTGGAGGCATATCCTTTTGCTTTCACGCCAAAGGCTTCAATCTCTTTTTGTGTGGCCAGTCCATTTTCGTCGATCGTCAGATCGGTGAACGCAATATCCGCCCCCTCCGAAGCGAACTTCAAAGCAATGGCTTTCCCAATTCCACGCGCCGCGCCGGTTACAAGGGCGACTTTACCTTCCAGTAATTTCATATTGACTACATTTTTAATTATGAATAATCATTCTATTAACATCGTATCAAGCACGCTCCCGCCGAGTAACCGCCCCCGAATACGGTAATGGCTACCAGGTCGCCTTTCTTGAACGTATGCCTGTGTTGTGCATACACCAAAGCGGAACTGACAGACCCCGTATTACCCAATTCCTCAATATTGTGCAGGAATTTCTCTTCGGGCAGATCCAACTGCCTGGCAATATTCGACAGGATGCGCATGTTCGCCTGGTGACCGATAAAATAGGAGAGGTCATCCAGCGCGTATCCGTTCTTCTCCAACAGAAGCAGTACATTTTTAGGCATATACGTGCAGGCCTGCATAAAGACGTCGCGCCCCTCCGGCATCATGATTCCGCCGTCGCGCGGACGAAGCTGTACCGCATCCGGCCCTTTACTGATATGCCCCAACCCCTCGGTATAGATATCCAACACCTGTTGATCCTGCTCTGTCATCCGCTCTTTGGAAATAAAAAAGGCCGCAGCAGCATCTCCCCAGAGGTGTCCCGACTTAGGGTCGGTTTCGTTGGAATAGGCCGAATTTTTATCTGCCGGCAGAATCAAGGCTTTCGAAGCCTTGTTCAGGGCAAAATAACCCTCGACGATTTCCAATGCGTTCACAAAGGAAGAACAGGCGGAAGAGACATAAAAGGCTTTCGCTTTGTCCATTCCAAACTCGCATTGGGCGATATGCGCACCTGTCGCAACCGTATCGTAAGGAGAGTAGGAAGCGGAGATGATCAGATCCACCTCTCCAATATCATAAGGCAATGCAGGCAGAGTCTTTCGAATAGCTTCCAATCCCATCGTATTGATATTCTCTTCGGTTTTTGCTTTCGACCGGGTTTTGATTCCGGTACGTTGTTCAATCCACTCGCTTGTCAACCCGTTCAATTCCAAAAAGTAATCATTATGTACACGCTCTTCCGGCACATAAAATCCCGTAGCATTAATAAACATCCCTGTTATTTACTTTATCTTTATTCCGTTGAATATTAAATTTATTACATGATCCCTCCGGCTATTTGCATTACCCATCAATCCACGGATATAAGGAACTTCAAGCCCTTTCAATGCGTGGTGCAATACAAGCGCCGCGACCTCTACATCCGGCATTTGAAAGACCTCTTCCTTGACGCCGTCATGCAATATCCCTTTGAGAATCTCAATTTCCCTGATGTCGAACACTTTCCTAACTTTCTCCACCCGCCAGATGTCGCGGAAAAAGTTGGCGCGTAACGTCCCGTTACGGAAGACCAATGATTTGATAGCGTCAAGCCTTGTATATATAAAGGTGATCAATTTTTCATCTGCGGGTAATTCTTTGGAGGCTACATCAAGCAGCATCCTGTACAATTTGTCCAGCTCCGTTTCCACGACGGCCTGATAAATATCATTTTTGCTTTTAAAATAGGTGTACAACGTGCGCCGTCCCTTGCTGGAAGCTTGTGCGATATCGTTCATCGTGGTGTTGTCGACACCCATGCGAGCGAACAATTGCCTGGCCACATCTACCAGTATATCACGTGTTTTTGAGACGGTCATTACCATATTATACTGCACACTTTGATTAAAACTGTGCGCAAAGTACCAAAAAAAGATTGTATTTAGCAAGCATATTAAAAAAAACTTACAATAATTTTGTCTCTCCAAAGATTATTCATACCTTTGTCACCGCAATCAAATAAGGATTGTACCGTATCGCGGAGTGGAGCAGTGGTAGCTCGTTGGGCTCATAACCCAAAGGTCGTAAGTTCGAGTCTTACCTCCGCAACAACAAAAAAAGGCAGCCTCATAACGGGCTGCCTTTTTTTGTTGCTACTCCATGATAATTATATTGATTCATTCCTTTTAAAGATAGCAAAGTTCCTTATCCGGGGTTCCGCTTTTGCCTCCTTAACGAGGAGTTTTATCTCGCTGACGGACTGGGGTGGAAATGTATCAATATGCTTGTGGCCGATATTTGTCCCTGAGGACAATTCAATCCATTCATTTCCTTTCTTTCCGCTAACGCTGTAAGCCAATACCCGTTCGCCTAATGCAATATCTTCCTGAATCACAACGCGATCAATCTCGGCGGGTTGCTCTAAGCGAATCACATATTCCGTTCCCTGTCCGGATATTTGCCGGAAAGGCGTTCCGTATTGTGCCTTGATTGCGTTCCCGAATAGCTCAATCTGTTTCACGTCGGCGTCGGGTATCAGACCCCTGTCGTCGATGACGACACCCAACAGCATGTTTGTATTCCGTCCGACACTGGTAATGTATTTCGTCATCAGTTCATCAATGGAAAATATCATTGAATCCTGACCGGCCGTCCAGAACCACCCGCCCAAGAAAGAATTGTTCCATCTCAGTGTGAAATCCGACTCGCCCGGACACCAGTATGGAGCAAAAGGATCTCCGTTCAGATC
>JAISRY010000096.1 GCA_031273385.1 Tannerellaceae bacterium
ACGACCACACCGGCTCCATCGGGTAACAAGCTGATAGGTGCAAAAAATACACCGGTGACGATCAAACTGAAAATGAATAAGACTGCTACCGCTACGGCGACCTTCTATGTCACCGCCGGACGGCTCAAGAAACAGATCACACTGATACCAAGACTGAATCAGTTGAAATATGTGAGCACAACAAGTCTGACTATTCCTCAAGGGGGAGGCAATCCGGTGACTGACTTGACCATGAAATTTACTGGGGAGTATGCCGGTTCGTTTAATGTCAATGCCTATGTCGGTGCAACGCCCGTTGGCACGTACAGCGATTCCAATAAAGATACGCATCCCGTGAGAGTCGACCCGAATGAGACATGGTCGGCAAGAACGGTTAAATTTACCTATTCCGGTGTCAATCTACCCGAACAGGCTATTCCCGATACGAGAAGCCAATCCGGATATAACATAACAGGGACTGGAATTAATAATACTAGTATTCCCTGGAATGGCCACAATTACAGCATCACCATAACCGGTGATTATCCGACTGGAGTGCTCATCTACGCTGTTAAAAAGGGAACAAATACTCTTGTGTCGAATGAAGTTGGCGCAATTCCTACTACTGTCCTTGCCATTGAGCCAAATCTTGATAATGCGACAAGAGCTCTTGAAATAAGAGCTAAACACACTGATATGCTCACTCCCGGCTACTTAAAACTGAAAGAGACCAATCTGACACAAAACCATCGACCGATAACATTCACATACAATAGTGCTACCTATGCTGTGGTGGAAATGTACAATCAAAGCAGCCAGAATATTCTTGCTACAAATCGTGTGCCGACGTTTACTTTGAGCAGCTACGTTCCCGAAGGTTATACGCTTGTGACTGAAAACTCTACTATACGGAGTGCATTGATAACGTTTGTGACGACTAATAACGGGTACGCATTAAATAACAACACGCAATCTGTTAAAACGGTAAACTATACAGTGTTTGGAATATTATTTGTGGATAATAACACAGCTATTTCAACAACCCCTAAATCAAGTGGCGCAAGAGAAATTGAGACGAATAGCGGGATACATTTTGGAAATGACGGAAACTTTTCTCAATTCTGGTCAGACGGAGGCAATACCGGTATGTGGCTCATAAACGGTGCCAGTACAAATTATACACATATAAAATTCTATATCGTAGTAAGAAAGAATTCGTAGTAATAAAGAGGAGGAAAAAGACATTTTCATTTGCAATTTAGTAATAATACAGAAAAAAACTTGGAGAGCCAACCGATACAGGAATGAGGAAAGGAAGCGTTTTTCGATCGTTGGTTTTAGACTGGAACACTCCTGCCGGCGCATGGCCGGCAGGAAGCTCCGGTCAAAAAATAGACAGACAGTAAAACAGCATACCCTATAAACTGATATAAACTTTTTCTGACAATGAAAGAACTGAAATTATTGGCTTTTGTCTCCATCGACGGCTACTCATCGCGCTTGAACGGCGATATGGACTGGGTCTATCGCGGAGATAGAAGCCCATTGGAAATGTACGACTTCACCTCGTTTTTTAACAGCATCGACCGCGTGGTGATGAACCGTATGCAGTACTTAGCATTACATTTCCATGACTACACCTGGCCTATCCACGATAAACAATGCTTCGTGCTAACGGGTAAAGGTTCGCCCGTCCCGTTGTATAACCACGGCCTGCTGCGTTTTGAGTTGCTGACCTCCGACGACGATCACGGCAAGAACGCCCTGCACTACATCCGCGAGTTACAGTCCCAACCCGGCGAAGGGGATATCTGGGTGATGGGCGACTACCGCCTGACGGCCGCATTATTGCAGCACGACCTGATCGATGAAATCAACATCCTGCGCCTGCCGATCACGTTGGGCAGTGGGATCAGCTTCCTCACCGGCTTCGGCACGGAGAGGGCGTGGGAGCTTTGCCAGGTCGCAGAATGCGCCGGCGGCGCCGTCCTGACCCGCTATCACCGCCTCGCCGCTGCCGCCGCCCAGAAAGCAGGATAGTAACGAAACACGTTCTGCCTTCCTGCACGCGAACTGCTGAAAGGAGGTACCTTAATCCTCAAAATGAGGCCAAAACCAAATCGGGAATGGGGCATAGATTAAAAAAAAGAAGTATCTTTGTGCTATTCATTTATTTAAAAAATAAAACTATGGTAATAGAAAGAATCGTTACCGAATAAACATGTTATGATGAGTTTCAGCGAATTAAGCTATTCCATATTTGAGAGGGCGACGAATGATTATCATGTGGCCGACCATGTGGACACGCCTATATGCAATCCATACGAAATAAAGAGTATAGAGTATTACCTGTACCTCAAAAACTGGATCGACGCCGTGCAGTGGCATCTGGAAGATATCATCCGCAACCCCGCTATCGACCCGGTGGAAGCCCTGGCCTTGAAACGCCGTATCGACGCTTCCAATCAGGATAGAACCGACCTGGTTGAATTGATAGACAGCTATTTCTTAGAAAAATACCGCGACGTGCCGGTGCGGGCGGATGCGACGATCAATACCGAAAGCCCGGCATGGGCGGTAGACCGACTGTCGATCCTCGTCCTAAAAATCTTCCACATGCAGCGGGAAGCCACCCGTCCGGATGCCGGTACCGCCCATACGACGGAGGCGGGGAAGAAACTGGCCGTTTTGTCCGAGCAGAAAAAGGATCTTTCGACGGCTTTGGATCAATTGCTTAAAGATATTCAAGAAGGGAAGAAATACATGAAAGTCTACAAACAGATGAAAATGTATAACGACCCGTCGCTCAACCCCATACTCTACGGTAGGAAGTAATGGCTCAGGTACTGATCATACGGCTTTCGGCGATCGGCGATGTGGCCATGACCATCCCGGTTATCTATTCTGCGGCGAAAGCCCGTCCGCAGGATTCGTTTACCGTACTGACACAGGCATTCCTTATTCCTGTTTTTATGAACCGCCCGCCGAACGTCGATATGTTGGGGATCAACACGTTGGGGGCAGAGAAAAGCCTCAGGGGCTTGCTCCGTTTCAGCCGGGCGCTGGTCAAATACGATTACGATATTGTTCTGGATTTACACGACGTGTTGCGTACCCGGATCCTGCGCACTCTTTTCCGCCTGCGGGGAAAGCGCGTCTACGTCATAGATAAAGCCCGGAAAGAACGCGCCCGCCTGACAGCCCGTAAGAACAAACTGCTCACCCCCCTGCGCCTGATGACAGACCGTTATGCCGATGTATACCGCGCTGCCGGGCTGCATTTTGACGGCTCTTTCCGCTCCCTTTTTGAAGACCGTCCGCCTGCCCTGCAGGTGATGGAATCCGTCACCGGGAAGAAGAGGGGGAAATGGATAGGGATCGCCCCTTTTGCGAAGCATCGCGGCAAAATCTTCCCCACAGGGAAAATGGAAGAGGTGATCGCCGCCCTGTCGGAAAAGGAGGAGGCGACGCTTTTCCTCTTTGGGGGCCGGGGGGAAGAAGAGGCGGCCATGGCACAATGGGAGGCGAAATACCAGAGAGTCAGGTGCGTCACGGGGCGTTACTCTTTGGATAACGAACTGGCGTTGATCAGTTCGCTGGATTTGTTGGTCAGTATGGATTCGGCAAATATGCACTTTGCCTCGTTGGTGGGGACGAGGGTTGTCTCTATCTGGGGGGCGACGCATCCCTATTCCGGCTTCTACGGCTACGGGCAACGGCCGGAAGATGCGATACAGGTGGAGCTACCTTGCCGCCCTTGCTCCATCTACGGGAACACGCCCTGTTACAGGGGCGACTGGGCATGTATGGCACAGCTCACGCCCGGCATGGTACTGGCTAAAATTGAAGAGGCGTTGGGAATATGAAGACCGTTCTGCATCCTGCCTACCGCCGGTTTGCCGGCTTTATCGAACAGCTCCCCGCCCTGTTCGGCACACAGGGCGAGACGCTCTATGAGGGGCGCAATACCTTAAAGGCCTACCGCCTGCCCGACGATACGCCCGTCGTCGTCAAACGATTCAGAATCCCCCTGTTGATCAACCGGATCAGGTACGCCCTTTTGGGAGAGACAAAAGCCTCCCGTTCCTATCACAACGCATTGGGAATTCTTGAAAAAGGGATCTCGACACCCGCGCCTGTGGCCTATATCGAAGAGAAACGATATGGGTTGCCGGCCTATTGCTATTACCTCTCCCTCTACGAAAGGGAGACGGAGACCGTCCGCTCCTATATGGGCGGGCAGGCCGCGGGGAACGAGCGGATACTGACGGCATTTGCCCGCTTCACCGCCGCGATGCACGAAGCGGGCATCGTCCATCGTGACTATTCTCCCGGGAATATCCTGCGGCGGACGGACGCCGGAGCGGGCGACGCCTTTACCCTGGTCGATATCAACCGCCTGAGATTTTCTACCCTGACCGAAGAGGGGGCGTACCGCAACCTGCAAAGGCTCTGCCTCTCGAAAGAGGCCAGCACATGGATCGCCAGGGAGTATGCGCGGGAAAGGGGATTCGACGAAGCCCGTGCAGTGGCGGCGGTCAACCGCTACAGCGACCGCTTCTTTGCCCGGAAAGCGCTCTCCTTTGCCCGGAAAGATATACGGAAACAGCGCCGCCACGCTCTCCCCCACTACCTCCGCCTACTCCTTTTCTCCGCCCTCCGTTTCCTGCGGACGGCGGCAGGGACGAAGCCTCGGGGGTATCTCTACGACAGGGAGAAAGCGTTGTACCTTACCTATATTGAGCGGTGCGACATACGCAAGGTATGGCAGCCCGATTATATGGGAGAGAAAGAAACTTAGGTAAATAAAGAAACGCATACGGAATGAAAATCGGATTCGACGCAAAAAGGGCTGTTCAGAACAATACCGGCTTAGGGAATTACAGCCGGCATATTATCGAAATCGTATCGGGCTTTTATCCCGGCAATGACTATGTTCTTTTTGCACCTGAAAAGAGGAAAAACAGCCGGTTAAAGACGATTCTGGAAAGGCGGAATGTGACATTTGTCTTTCCCTCCGGACTGCTGGGGAAGTGCGCTTCCCTGTGGCGCTTTTCCGGTATAAAAAAGGATATAAGGAAAAAGGGAATCGCCGTTTACCACGGGCTTAGCGGCGAACTGCCTTTTGGGATTGAATATACGGGAACGAAGACGGTCGTCAGCGTTCACGACCTGATCTTCCTGCGCTATCCCGGGTTTTATACCTGGATCGACCGGACGATCTACCGGTGGAAGTTCAAACGCGCCTGCCGGATAGCGGATCGTATCATTGCCATTAGCGAATGTACGAAACGCGATATCGTCTCTTTCTTCCACGTACCGGAAGAGAAGATCAGCGTCGTCTACCAGCCCTGCCATCCCGACTTCAGCCAAAAAGCCTCCGAAGCGAAGAAGAAAGAGATCGGCGAAAAACATACGCTTCCCCATCGCTTCCTGTTATACGTAGGGAGCATCGAATCGCGCAAGAATCTGTTATTGGCGGTAAAGGCCTTACGGATGATTCCGGAAGAGATTCATTTGGTGGCCATCGGGAAATCAACGCCTTATCAGCGGGAAGTGGAAGCGTATGCCCGTGCAGCGGGAGTGGAGTCGCGCCTGCATATTAGAAACGGCGTGCCGTTTGACGACTTGCCGACCGTTTATCAGTTGGCTTCCCTCTTTCTTTATCCCTCCTTTTTTGAGGGGTTCGGTATTCCGGTTATCGAAGCATTGACAAGCGGCATACCGGTGATCGCCGCCAAACATTCCTCTTTGGAAGAGGCGGGAGGCCCCGGTTCAATCTATGTCGAACCGGACGATGCACAGGCATTAGCCGGCAGCATCATGGAGGTTCTCGGCAACCGGGCATTAGCCGGCGAGATGGTTGAAAAAGGGAAAGAATATGTCGCCCGCTTTTCAGGAAAAAACATAGCCGCCGATATGATGGCTATCTATCAATCACTACATAATAAACAGTAAACGCTATGATTAAGACTTCTTTATTGATTTCTACCTACAATTGGAAAGAGGCTTTGCACCTTTCCCTTTCAAGCGCATTCAAACAGGCCGTATTACCTTGTGAGATCCTTGTCGCAGACGACGGGTCGCGCGACGATACTCGCCGGCTTATCGACGGAATGAGGGAAATCTCCCCCGTCCCCATCGTCCATGTATGGCACGAAGACACCGGATTCAGGCTGGCCGGCATACGGAACAAAGCCATTGCGCAAGCATCGGGGGATTATATCATCCAGATCGACGGCGATATTGTCATGAAGCGGTATTTCATCTCCGATCACCTGGACTTGGCGGAGAGAGGGTATTTTATCTGCGGCAGCCGGGTCAGGCTATCTCCCCGGAGCACCCAACGGCTACTGGAAAAGGGCAGTGAGATAGGCCGCTTCCAGGAGTTCAACATCAACAACCTGCGCTCAAAGATCATCCGGCATTACCTGGCCGACCGCTACGCCAAAGGAAACATCATGCGCCTCCGCGGGTGTAACATGTCTTTCTGGCGGGAAGACCTGATCGCCATAAACGGCTACAACGAACAGTTCACCTCCTGGGGACACGAAGACGCCGAACTGGCCTACCGCCTCTTCTTCTCCGGCATACAAAAGCGCTACCTGAAAATGGGCGGCGTAGCCTACCACCTCGACCACCCCTTCAACTCCAGGGAAAAAGAAAGGGAGCACTTCAGCATCGTCGAACAACTGAAAGAAGCAAAGACCAGCTGGGTAGAAGACGGGATAGACAAATATCTTCGAGTTGAGAATTGAGAGTTGAGAGTTGAGAGTTGGGGGAAGCCCTTATCTTCAAAGGCGCTCTTAAGAATCTTAAGAGGCTTAAGGAGCTTAAGAGGCTTAAGGGCGCCTTTGAAGATCAACTCTCAACTCTCCACTCTCAACTCTCAACTCGAAGATCAACTCTCAACTCTCAATTCTCAACTCGAATTTGGCCAGGTTGCCTTTGTGGTCGGTGGGCCATACGCTGCGGGGTTCTATGAATTCGTCGGCGGCGTCGGGGGGGGATATTTTTCCGTATAGGACGGAGGCGGGGGGGCCGACGATGTGGGCGGATGTTAGTTTGAGGCCGGGGTGGGGGGAGTAGTAGATGAAGTCGATGCGGTCGCGTTCGTCGGCGTCGGGGACGCAGTGGAGGCTTTCGAGGCGTGCTGCCGTGTTGCCTGCCGGATAGGTGAAGCCGGGATGGGTGACGGCGTTGGGGTGGCATTGGCGGTAGGTGTCGATATAGCCGGCGGCCTGTAGCATCAGGGAAACGTCCCAGTCGACGACGGCTCCCCCGTGACAACGCATATCTTTTGTATCTTCCCGCCAGTCGAGGTGCGACGGCTCGTTGAAGTCGCCGCCGAGGATGACGATATGTCCTTTCGCCGTTTCGCGTTCGGCGTCTGCAAGGAAGCTGCGGGCGTATTCGTCGCGGAAACCGTCGCGGTTGACGGCCAGGATGGAGTCGGGATCGGTGACGGGCGCATCAATCTTCTTCCAGGTCATCGCGCTGGCGCCCCGCGGCAGGTAGCAGGCATAATGGAGGTGATCCATGTGGGCGGAATAGGCGGTAACGATCCGTCCGCTTACGTCCAGTTGCGCTTTCAAGAGGGGGCGGTGGCGCTCTTCGGTCGGGAGGAGAAGCGTGGTGTTGGCCAACGGGTATTTGGCGAGGATGCCGACTTGGGCGTTCTTGTCGTCGCCGAAGTAGGTTTTTCCCCGCTTCTTCAGTTCTTCGACGAGCCAGGGGACGAACGGGTGTTCGCTTCCGGCGTTCAGTTCACACAGGAGAACGATGTCGGGGTTTGTCTGGACGACGAGGTCGACTACTCCTTGCGGCGCGCCTTCCACGTTCGCGCCCTGTACCCAGAGGTTCAATTGCAGAACCGTCAGTTCCCTGTCCCGCTCATTTGAGCAGGATAGGGAAAAGAGGGTAAACAGTACCGTTAAAAACAGCAGTTTGTATACGTTCATATTATTCAATAGATGATTTGCCTACTTTAAAATCCACATCAGTTCGTTCACGTCGTCGTTCCCTCCGAACTGGCGTTGTACGGCTTCTTCCACGTTTTCGCGGTTGTAGTCGTATTCGCGTTGTTCGTACATCCAGCGCATGGGCATTTTGTCGGGGACGGTATTGAGGTTGGTTTCCGGATTGATGGGCAGCGCCGGATAGCCGGTGCGCCGGTACTCGTAATAGTTGTCCCAGGTGTAGTGCATGAAATTGGCGAGGTACTTTTGTGTGATGATCTTGTTGAGATCGCTTTCAAAGGAGCTTTCGCTTTTGCCGAGCTGGATCGCGGGGCTGGCGAGGAACGCCTGGATATAGTCGCCGGTGATGGGGCGTCCGTGATGGTAGGCCTCGTCGTTCGGCGTATTGTCGGTGGTAAACTTCATACTGGCTTCGATGGCTTTATGGTAATACACCGTCGGGTCTTCGTTGATCCACTTGCGGAGGCAGGCTTCGGCGAGGATGAAGTTCTGTTCGGCATAACCCAGGCGGACGGTCGGTTCGCCGGTTTCGAGTTGGGTGTAGCGCGTGTTGATATTGGACAGTTCGCCTGCGGTAAAGAGGCTGCCGATATCGCCAAAGGAGCGCGACGGGTCGATGCCGACGTAGGCGTCCCAGTCGTCCGCCGCTACGCCGGCGGCCGTTTTCGCGGTTGCCGGTTGTGCGTAGTAGAAGAGCCGGTAATCATTGTACTTTTTCAGCGTGTCGATCACCATGGTGGTCACCATCGGATAGGGGACGAAACGGTTTTTCGTCACGTTCACCGGATGGATTTGCGAAGCCTTTGTGCCGTAGACCAGCTGGAAGTTGTCGCCGTTGGAGGCAAAGAGGGAACGACTGCCGACGAGTTGTGCAAAGCGCTGCTTGACGTTCAGGTCGGTGTCGGACTCTTTTTTCGACAGGTTGATGAGTACTTTCAGGTGGAGGGCGGTCGTTGCCTTTTTCCACTGCTCCAAATTCCCATCGTATATGATATCCCCGTCAAACGCCCGGGTAGCGTTGGAGAAATGGGTGTAGGCGGCTTCCAGGTCGGCAAGGATATTGAGCATCACCTCTTTCTGGGTATCGTATTTGGGCTTGGTCACGCCCTCTTCCCCTTTCAGGGCATCGCTGTAGGGGATGTCGCCCAGGTCGAGCGAGGTGTTGAAGAGGCGGAACGCCTTGATGAACAAAGCCAGCCCCTCGTAGGCATCCTTATCTATATCGGCAGCCAGCTCAACCATTTTCAGGCAGTTTGTCAGGCCGGTGTAGATATTCAGGCCGGTTCTGCCGAAGCGGTTGTATTGATTCGCTTCCATCACTTCTCCCCATGCGATATGTTTGCTTACGAGCATATCATAGAAATAACCTTTGTTATCGGATTTACCGACCGTTGCTTTGATCTGCCCCGTCGCTAACATGGCGGAGGTGGAAGAGGTCGGGTTGTCGGGGTTGGTATTGATCGCGTCGAAATTGCTACACCCTCCGCATACCAGCAGGAAGAGGGCAAGGATTGTGCAATGATAATATATTCTTTTCATGTCTGTACTGTATTAAAAGTTTAACTTGAGATTCACACCGACGTACCGTATGGAGGGGGAATTGATATTCTCCGTATCGACATCCGGGTCGGAGAAGCGGAAGTCTTTCGTCCATATCAGCAGGTTTTGCCCGACGAGCGAAATCTCCGCCCCTTTTATCCTTAGCGACTGGCACAGGCTCGGCGGCAGGGCGTAGCCGAGCGACAGTTCCCGCAGCTTGAAGAAGGTTTTATTCCGGAAGTAGCTCAATGGCCGGGTGTGGTTATCGTCCGTCACCCACCGGATGTATGTTTCGTACGATACGGGGATGTCGTTGGGCGCAAAGACGCGCGTATCTTCGAGTATATTCCCGTCAAGGTCATACGTGACATCTCCTGAAACGATCTTCACGCCGGGCCCGATGAAATTGGTCAGGCCGTCTACCACTTCGTCGTAACGCCACTGGTTGTCCGAGTCGATATGCCTGCCGGAGTGCCAGAGGCGCGAGTCGATGTAGTCGAACATGATTCCGCCCGTTCTCCCGTCTAAAGAGATATTGAGGTGGAGATTTTTGTACCTGAGGGTATTTGTCCATCCCCATACCCAATCGGGATTGGAGCTTCCCGCCAATGTCGGGTAGTCGCTTTTCCTTGGCCATCCGTTGTAATTGATCAGGTTTCCGTCCGGGTCTTTTTCCAAATCGTATACCTCTACCCACCACCAGTCTGCACCGGCCGTTAGCCATGGCTTCTTAGTCGAATACATGTCGTCGAGCTTGTGGTAATAGTAGCGGTCTAATGCCCAGTTAAAGGTGGAGTTCCAGGTAAAGTCCTTGCCTTTGAAGACGTCGCCGCCCAGCGTAAATTCCACGCCCCGGCTCAACTGCTGTTCGCCGAAGTTGATCAGTGTGGATTCAAAGCCGCTGGCATAACTCATGCTGGCGTTCCGCTGTAGGTCGTACGACAGCTTGTTGTAATAGGCTACGTCGAACTTCAAGCGGTTGTTGAAGAAACGGAAATCCATCCCGATCTCGTATCCTTTGGACGAGCGCGGTTTGAGAGAGACGTCGCGTATGGAGCCAGGGTAAAAGGTCGCCGTCATATCTCCCCAATAGTTGCGGGATACGGAATAGGACTGGTTGATATCATAGACGCCGGCCGGGTATTTGGTTTGAGTCCACGAGCCGCGTACTTTCCAGAAATTGAACACTTCGGGCAGGGGAATAAATTCCGACAGGACGAGGCTTCCCGATACTGACGGGTAGAAATAGGATCGTTCGGATTCGGCGAGGGTCGATACCCAGTCGTTTCTTCCCGTCACTTCAAGGAAGAGCAGGTTTTTCCATGACCCGCCGACCTTCCCGTACAGACTGTTTGTCTGTTGTTTGACAACGGAGGAGGAGGTTGTGGCCGGGTCGATGGAGGCGTTGAGGGAGTAAAAGCCCGGCAGGTTCAATCCGTTGCTGGTCGAGGAAATATGTTCGTTGTTTTCGCGGAAATAGATAGAGCCTCCCAGGAAACCGTTTACATTAAAGTCTCCCCACTTTTTATCCGCCATCAACAACAGGTCGTCGTTCGTACTGTAACCGGAGAGATCCGTCAGTTGATACTGCCCTTTCAGGTTATTTCTCGTACTGATCGGGCTTTTCGCCTCTGTCCGGCTGCGGTAGGAGTCCAGCCCGACACGCGCCAGTACCTTTAGCCATCCGGTGAGATCGTAGGTAAGGTTGAAATAACTGTTCGTCAGGTCGTAATGGTTTCCGTTCGTTTTTGCGTTAGCGAGGAAGTAGGGGTTGTCGTACCAGTATTCGTCCATCCAGTTTTGTTCGGAATGTTCTTTCCCGGCTCTCCAATAGTTCTTATAATCGCGGAGGTCATATTCTGCGCCCGTCCAGATCAGCAGGTTGTAGAGGAAGCCCCCTGTGCCGTACCCCGTGCCGAGATCGTTGGAATAAAAGCTCTTATTGTAGGTGACTCCCGCGTCGAGGTGGAATTTGTTCCAATCCATTTCACCGCCTACGGAGAAGGTTACTTTTTGCTGGTCGGTATTGGGATACTGTCCCTTGTTATAGACATGGTTTAACGACGTGCGGACGCTTCCGTACTTGCCTTTCTGTGCGATACTAATGTGATTATTGGTAACGAGCGCCTGTTCGAGGAAATTTGTAAAATTATCTTTCCCGGCAGACGTGAGCGGCATCTCTCTCCATTCGTAGGTATAGGGGTCGTACTGCACTGCCGTACGGCCGATGTCGAGCTTGTCGCCCCAGACGTAGTCGCCCGCGCCATACCGTCCGTTGCCTCCCGAACTGTAGGCGGTCTGTACTTCGGGTATCTTGAGGAAACCGGCATGGAACATGGTGTTGCTGTTGACGGTAATGTCGAGCCCCTCTTTCGATGCCTTCTTGGTGGTTACCATAATTGCGCCGTCGCCGCCGCGTGAGCCGTAGAGCGCCGAGGCGGTAGAGCCTTTCAGGACGTTGACGGATTCGATATCGTCGGCGGGTATGTCATTTAGCCCGACATTGTAGTGCGGCACGCCGTCGACGACAAGCAGTGGCGTGCTGCCGCGTAGCGTCAATTCCGGCGTGGCGGCAAACTCTGTGCTGTTCTTGATGTTCAGCCCGGCGATCTTGCCGGTGAGCGAAGTGGCTACGTTGGCGCCCTTGACGGAAGCGATCTGTTCGCCGCTTACTTTCTGTACGGCATATCCCAACGCCTTTTCTTCGCGCCGTATACCGAGGGCGGTGACCACTACTTCGGAGATGATCCGGACATCTTCCTTGAGCTGGATATTGATCACGATGTTGTTTCCGATATTGATCTCCTGCGTGATGTATCCGATATAGGAGACGACGATGGTGGAATTGGGCGAAAGCTCGAGGTCGAACTCGCCGTCCATGCCGGCTATTGTGCCGTTGGCGCGGCTGTTCTTCTCGATGATGTTAGCTCCGGTCACCGGTTCGCCCGCCTCGTCGACAATGACGCCCGTCACTTTACGGGGGCCGCCGGCGACGGGCGTTTCGGGCGTGCGCGCCTGGTTGCTGATGGTGATCGTGTTGTTCTCGCGGCTAAAATTCAGCTGTGTCTGCCGCGTGATGGCGGCCAGGACGGTGTTGAGCGGCGTGGCGGAGAAATTGAGCGTCACGCGCTGTCCGGCGACGACCTGCTCACTGTAAAAGAACTTCAGCCCCGTTTGTTCGCCGAGGGAGGCGATCACCTTTTCCAACGGTTGGTTTTGCACATTGATCGTGACATTCCCTGAGGCAGACGGCTGGGCGGCCATGAGTTGCACGCCGCAGACCATTAAAAAAACGAAAAAAGCATAACGGTACTTTTCCGCGTCCATTATTCGCTTGATAATATTCATATATTTGTAATTTAAGGAGTTGTTTGTACTTAATTAGAAGCAACTGCGTTCAATACAAAGTGTCGAGCTTGGTGTATTGAAACTATTTGAGGTAGGGGGGATCGGTATCCGGTCTTCCCTACGTTTTTTCCGGTTTGTTAGGAGGTGTCTTTCATATTGGGTACTTTTTAAGGGTGTTAAACATGATCGGTTATTCGTATAGGACAATGCTGTCCGCCTCTTTCCGGTAGTTGATGCCGGTCGTATAGTAAATAGAATTCAAGACGGCTTCGAGCGTTTTGTTGTCGTGCTCTCCGGAGATGTATTCGTTGTGCGCCTTTCCTTTTTGGAAGGTGATGGCGCAATCGTAGCGCCGCGACAGCTCGTTGACGACGCTTTGGATCGGCGTCTTGTTGAAGTATAATCCGCCGGAGATCCACGACTTGACGGATGCCGTATTCTCCCGTTTCTTATGGATCTCGAGTGTCGTCTTGTCCAGCCAAAACTGTTCCCCGGGCGACACCTGCATCATGGCCTCCCCGGTCTCCACTTGCACCTTTCCCTTTTCGACCGTAACGGAAATAAACTCGTCCTCTTCGTGCGCCTTGACGTTAAATGCCGTCCCGATCACCCGTATGACGGCATACCGCGTCTCTACGATAAATGGCTTATGCTTGTCGCGCGCCACATCGAAAAAAGCCTCCCCGTCGAGGCGGATCGTGCGGCTCTCCCTGTCGAACCGTTCGGGGTAGGCCAGCGAGGTGCCGGCATTGAGGACGACGCGCGTCCCGTCCGCCAGTATTTTCTGCTCCTGCCTGCCCTTTTCCACCCTCGTTTCGGTATAAGGCAACTCTTGCTCCGCTTCCCCCGATGGGGAATAGAGAAGATAAAGCCCTGCGCCGGCAAGGAGAAGAAGGAAGACGGCGGCATACCGAAGGAGAGAGGGGAGGCGGAGGGTTTTCCTTTTCACAGGCGCCGCTGCCGGCTTCAGCCATTGCTGCATCTCCGCCTGCGAAAGGGAGCGGTCGTCCCCGCTGTCGGGGGTTTCCAACGCGTCGCTCCATACCTTGTCCATCATCTCTTCTACCGCGCGTCGGACGTCGTCATCCTCTTTGACGCCGTCAAAGAGGGCGTGCGCGTCGGCCTCGCTATATACATTATATATATAGCGCGCGACCATCCGGCGGGTATTTTCTTTCGACTTCGACATACGTTTCTTTTCTCTTCGTATATATAATACAAAGGAAAAGGGGGAAGCTGGGATATGTTTAACGATTTTTATGCATTATCTCGCATATTTGGTGAAATAGGCGCGGATTACCTTTAGCGCGTCGGAGATATGTTGCTGGACGGTATAGACGGAGATACCGAGCTGGGCGGCTATTTCGCGGTGCGTTTTCAGCTCTTTGCGGCTCATTTCGAATACGCGCCTCTGCTGCTTTGTTAGCGCGGCGACGGCCTTTTCGAGCAGCAGCTCCATATCGGCGGAGAGGAGGGCTTCGTCGGTGTCGTCGGCGACGGGGAGGGCGTTGGCGAGGATGGCCTTTTTCATCTCCTGTTCGCGGTCGATCCCGGCGAGGAGATTCAATATCCTGTTGCGGACGATCGTATAGATATAGGGGGCAAAGGGAGCGTCGGGGTTGAGGAAACGCCGGTTTTGCCAAACGGAGAGGAAAGCGTCCTGGAGAACGTCCTTCGCCGCATCGTGGGATTTCAGAAACTGCATGGAGAAATAGATCAGCCTGTTCTTATACAATGCATATAATTCACAAAAAGCCGACTCGTCGTCTCCCAATACGCCAGCAATGAGTTCCCGCTCCAATTTCTGATCCGTCTTGTGCATAGCTGCAAATATAGTCATTTTCTCCGCAAAGGCGGTATGTAAGAATCTTAAGAGGCGTAAGAATCTTAAGGGGCTTAAGGGGACTAATGATTATCTTACGGGGAACTCTTGTGCGGGTGCAATAGTTTTCTTAATTTTGTCGGGACTAACTAATGGTCTCACAGCTGTGAACTGATCGTCTCACAAGGGTGAGACGATCGTCTCACAGCTGTGAGATGGAAGTCCCACTCTTGTGAGACGATTAGTTCACAGCTGTGAGACCATTAGTTGTTCGGGAGGAAAACAGTAGTTATTCACTAGCAAAATATTAATTGTATGCCTTTGGAGTATGACTTTTACGAGAATCCGGCGCCGGAAGGTAGCGGCCGGGAAAAGCGGCTACACGCACGGGCTATCACGCGGAGTACGATGAATACAGATGAGATTGCCGAGCAGATTCATGAGATGTCTACCCTGACCACCAGTGACGTGAAAGGAGTGTTGGTGTCGCTGGTCGGATTGATGGAGAAAGAGCTGGCGTCGGGAAGACGTATCCACATAGAGGGGCTCGGGTTTTTCCAATTGACGCTCTCCTGTCCGCCGGTTAGTTCGGAAAAGGAGATACGGGCGGAATCTATAAATGTCAAGTCAATCGTTTTTCGTCCGGAAGCTGGTTTTAAAGATCACTTCCGCGCTGTATCGCTTGTGCGTGCCAAGCAGAAAAGCCACTCGAAGCGTCACTCCGAAGCGGAGATCGACCACCTCCTGACCCGTTATTTTGCGGAGAATGAGTTTTTGAGCAGCGCCCGCTTCCAGATGCTTTTCGGGCTGACAAAAAGTACCTCCGCCCGCCGCATCCAGCAATTGCTGGCGGCGGGGAAGCTGAGGAAGGTGGGGCTGTCGGGGCATCCGTTGTATGAGCCGGCGCCGGGGTGGTATCAGAAAGAAAAATAAATAAGGAATAGATATGAAAA
>JAISRY010000018.1 GCA_031273385.1 Tannerellaceae bacterium
GCGGGTTTTCCGTTCGGCGAAATCGTTGTGCTTTCCGCCCTGGCAAAGGGGGCGGACACGCTTTGCGCCGAAGCCGCCATAGAAACGGGGTGTACGCTCATCGCCCCGCTGCCGCTGACGGCAAAGGAATACCGTAAAGATTTCGACGCCAACGATTTGCCGGTCTTTGAGCGTCTGCTTGCCGCCGCCAACGACTATTTTCCCATCCCCTCGGCGAAAACAGACCACCAGGCTGTGCCGCGCACCTATTTCTACAGTCAGCTCGGACATTATATAATAAGCCATTGCCACCTGCTTCTGGCGCTTTGGGACGGCGACGAACGGGATATCCAGCCGGGCGGAACGGCCGATGTGGTACGGATGGCGCTGGAGGGGCTGTCCGCCAAAACGTTGGACAAAGCGCCGTTGTCCGTCATTCAGCTGGTCACACCGAAAGAGGGGGCGGAGCTACCGCAAAACCTTTTGACATTCAACCGTATACCGGAGGGGAGGAAAATATGAAATGGGAAAATGTCTATATCTTTATCAGCAGTACGTTCAACGATATGCACGCCGAACGGGATTACCTCGTGAAATATGTATTCCCCGAACTGGCCGAATGGTGCGAAGCGCGTAAATTGCGGCTGAGGGATATCGACTTGCGGTGGGGCGTCACGTCGGCGGATGCCGAAGCCCACAATACGGTAAAAGTCTGCCTGGAAAACATTGATGCGTGCCGCCCCTTTTTCCTCTGTTTCCTGGGGCAAAGGCGGGGATGGAGACCCGATATGACAGGGGGAAAGGAGGTCAGCCGGGAAACGCTGGAAGAGTATCCCGAACTGTACCGTTGCAAAGGCCGTTCGGTGACTGAAATAGAGATAGAACATGCGCTGCTGGCGCCGATGCTACGGATCATCGAGGAGGAAAAAAGGGAACAACGCCGGTCGGAACATGCGCTTTTCTTCTTTCGTGAAGACAATTTCACACACCGTTTGACGCCCGAACAACGTAAGGTATACACCAACGCCGCAGAGGGGGAAAGGGAACGGGATGAGGACGTTAAGCTACAGCTTTTGAAAGAGTCCGTCCGGATGAGCGGCAAAACGGTGACCCATTATGCAGGGGAGTGGGATCTTGCCATGCAAACGCCCGAACTGCTGACCGAACCGGACGGGGAGGAAAAAGCCAAGGGACGGCTGACCGCTTTCCATGTGGGCGACAGGGAGTTAAAACAGATCATTATCACCCAGTTGGAAGCCGAAATCCTGAAGCAGTTCCCCGGCAGGGAGACCATCCCCCCTCCCTACACCCCCCAGGAGGCCGACAGGGAGCAGCAAAGCCTGTTCGTCGACGTGAATATGGAGGGGTATATCCCTCAAAAAGCTATCGAACGGGAACTGGATAACTATATAAACGATTCCGGCAACGATATCTTTCTTCTCTTGGCGAGAGCCGGCCTGGGCAAAACGATGCTGCTGGCCAATTATGTCAGGCGCCTGGAGAGGGACGGCCATACGGTCTATGCCCGTTTTTGCGGCGTATCCGACTTGTCGTCAGAGCCGTACAACCTGTGGAAAAGCTTGTTTGACGAAGCGGGAATCGCCTGTCCGCCTACGCTTAACGACTTGCGGCAGCGCATGCCCGAACTGCTGGAAGAACTCTCCCGGAAAGGAAAACCGATCATTCTCATCGACGCCATCAACCAACTGCCCACCGGATTGGAGATGCTCTCCTGGTTCCCTCGGAAACTGCCCGACGGGATGAAGCTGATTCTGAGCGTGAAAGACGACGGGGAATCGGCTGCGGTGATCCAAAGCTGCAAGGGCGACCCGGACAGGCGCATCGGTGAACTATCCCCGTTTGAGGACAAGAAAGGCCTGATCGCCGAACATCTGAAGAAGCACCTGAAAGCGCTTGACGACAAGCACGTTGACGCCATTTGTGAAGCGCCGGCGTCGGGCAATCCGCTGTTTATGAAGATCCTCCTGTCGGAGCTGCGGGTATTCGGCGCTTTCAAACAGTTGGAAACGGCCATCAAACGCTATGGCGAGGAGCCTCCCGAGGCTTTCCAGGCTGTGTTGCAGCGGCTGGAAACCGACGTGGCGTTCGATGTGATCGACCCCCGGAAGTCCGTCCCCTACCTGTTCGGCCTGCTTTCCCATGCGCGGAAAGGGCTGTCGGAAGAGGAGCTTATGTATTGCTTCGGCGCGGCCTTTCCGCACAACGAAAGCGACAGGATCAGGGGGACGATCCGCTTTTATATCAGGCAGATGCGCCCCTTTATGGCAAGGCGCGAAGGGCGGACGGATTTCCTGTACGAAAGCTTTATGGTCGCGGCGAGAGAGCGGTACAAAAGTGGCGCAGACGGGTATCACCAGGCGCTCTCGGCCTGCTTCCTGAACTTCTGCGACCCCGGAAAGGACGGGTTGTTTGAAACCTCGTCACCACGCGCCTTGCTGGAATATGCCTACCACCTTAGCCGGTATGATATACAGGAAGCGGAACGGCTGTACTGCACGATTCCCTACCTGCATGCCCGATGCGGCATGTGCCCCATCGGGGAATTGCTGGCCGAATACAACATGTTCACACAACCGGCCACCGGGCAGTATTGCACGATCATCACCCGTCATGCACAAACGCTGTCCCAATACGGTAATGCCCTGTTTTCCATTCTGTATTACGCCGCTTTTGATCATGCGAAGCGACAAATCGACAACCTACTTTCGACAGGAAGATGGAACAGACCCTGGATTTGTACGGACTTGCTGCATCGGGAAGAGGATACCCGCCGGCAGAACGAGGGGGCTCTCTCTTTACGGAAACTGGCGGAAAACACCCTGTCCGACACGGTGGCCATTCAAACGGCAAAAAACAGGAACCTGGCTTTCTATTCGGAAAGAAACGGGAGAATACGCTCCGTCGATACGACGACCCTCATCACGCATGAAACGATCATCAGGACGCAGCCGATGCGGCCGGTGAACATCACGGCTTCGGACGACGGCACATGGCTGGCGGTCGGTTACGACGACGGCACGGTTGAAGTTATCCGGCTGCTGTTCAACGAAAACGACATCCCCTGCCTTTCCGAACCGGTGAAGCGGCTCTCCTATTTCCTGCCGATGTACGATAATGGCGTGTTTGGGTTTGACGACCATTTTTTCTGGTATCAGAAAGATGAGGCAACGCTTGTAAAAACCGACCTTTCGGGAGAAAAAGCCGACCTGGAAATCCACCCGCCATATCAGGGGGAGCTGAGCGCTATTCTTTTCCGGCGGAAAGGGGTTGTTTTTTCCGTCCGCCAGGCGGAGGGGACAGCCTTGATTTCACTCCCGACGGACAGTCCGGAGGTGTTGGCCACCCGTTATTTCGACTATACCGACATCGCGGCTTACGTTCCGTTAAACGACGACCGCATCGCCCTATCCCTGAACGACAACAGGCTGCTGGTACTGGACGGACATCTTGAGGAACAGGCCGGTATCACGCTTGATGCGCCTGTCGTCGCCGCCGTCGCCCTCGATGCGCAACTATTCCTCATTTACAGGGATTTCCATAAAGGGCAAGCTGTTTTGTGGGATCTTCCGACCGGTACGGTATCCCCTGTTTCGCTTGATCTGAGGATGACGTTTATCGGTCAGCTATCCGTCAAACGAAACAGGGATGGCAGCTTGTTTTTAATCACCGATGAGGTCATGTATACATTCGTTTTATCGGACGAAAAGGCCGCGTCCCAACAGTCGAAAATTATTGCCGTCGATTACCGGACAGGAGGGACGGGCGGGGAGATGGACGCTCGGGAGCTGGTGATCGTCAAGGAGGAAGAGGGCTATTTCACCATTTCGCACAACGGTCGTGCGACGACGCTTCCGAAACCCTTCAACGCGGCATGGCGCAAGGTCTTATTCGCTGGAAACGACGTGTATGCATTTGATTTCGGCGAGGGGTATGCCGTTTCGCTCGACGATAGGACGGTCACTCCGGTACAGCTGAAATCCAATCTCAACATCGCCTGTGCCGGCAAGGACAGGTATGTGTATTTCTATGATGCCGCAAGGCATCTACGCTGCCTGCAACATGATGCCGCGATCGACCTGTCGGCAGAACATTTCACCACCGCTTCGCTCCATGCGCTGGATCCCTATATCCTGCTCACAGGCAGTACCGACAATATCAAATCCGAAATACGGAACGAAACAGGCTATGACAGCGCACCCTTTCTGCTGCTCATTTATGAAATGGCTACGGATGGACGCCTGCATTTGATAGGCGAACGACGCTTCCTGAAATCGCAGGGGCATATTTTAAGTATGGCAAAAAGGGAGGGCGACAAGCTGCTTTATATCGTATTCTATACGCCCAATACAGGAAAAACGGATCAACCGCTCGTTGTCGGCTATGGGACGGCCGGTGATTTCCTGAATCGGAAAGAAAAGGAAAAAGCCTTGCACTGCCACAAAAACGAGTTCAGCCTGGCCTGTGTCAACCGATCGCTCCTGGTCTGTTCAAACGGTATAATTGTCATGTACGACGGCGACAGCCTGGAATATCAGGCAGCCGTGGCAGCGGACGAACCATTCCGTTTTGTCCGGCAAATCAAGGGATTTCCTACCGCTATCCTCGCCGTATGCGGAAAAAACGACATAACCCGGATAACAAATCACCAATTAAATAATAAGTAGTATGGATCACAATTTTTTTATAAAAATATCCTCCGGGATATTGTTGCCCGACAAACGATTGAGGGAGCATATCGACTTCTGTAAAAGGGCGCTTGAATCGGCTGATTTTCCCCAATACCAAATGCTGTGTTTGTCTGCCTTAGCCGGCAGCTACAGGGAGGCGGGCGATGCGGTATCGGCGAGAGAGGTAAATATCAAGGTGTTGGAACGGTTGGATGCCGAAAAGGAGATCATTTACAAGGCTCCATCATTACAGGAGGTGATGGAAGATATGTATGTAACGGCCTGCGAAGCGATGGGGCAGTATGCGATTTCATATTCCGAATATGAAACGTATATGAACAAAATCAAAGAGGTACGCCCACTGACCGAACAGCAGGCGGGGCAACTCGAATTGGTTGAAAACCTAAAGAACGAGGGGCGCGACTGGACCTACAATATCCTGGCCCTTGCCAATAGATACCAGGATAATACCCAATTCGAAGAGGCCATGGCGCTGTATTCGTTACTGTTTATCTACCGCAGGCAATTGCGGGTTTCGCGTGAAAACATCAACCTGGCGATCCATAACTATACGGCCAACGTACTGAACCTGATTTCGGGATGTATCGCCTATTGCGAAGAGAATGGAGATCCCTGCAATCCCTACAACTATCTTTTCATCATAGAAAAAGCCATAACGCTTGTCAGTGAGTTCCAAAAAGATATGTCCACCAAAAAGGAGGCGGACGACGCCATCGAATCACTGACTTCCCTTAAAAACGCTTTTGAAGAAGAACTGCAGGAAAAAGGCGCTGAGTTTTACGACTACTACAGCTCCGGGGGATATATGTCCCCCAAACTGTTGGAAGATGAAATACGAAATAATGAAACCATGAAAAAGATGATCCCACCCGGCTTTGAACCGGCCACCGAAAAGGATCGAAGAGCGGCTGCTTTCCGATCGGTCATTGCTCTCATATTCGCCTGGGTATGCGTATATTGGGCATCAGAAGTAGATGAAACATGGAAGATGGTTGCCCTTTACATTCTCTCATTTTTCGGGATTCTTAGCGCCGTGTCGATGTATTCGAGAAGAAAAATCAAACGGAAAAGGAGTATGGGAATGGAAGCCATCATCATTTTGCTGGCCATTTCCGCAGGAGGTTGCAACATGAAAAGAGAATCGATCGATATAGCGGGAAAAGACATCCGGCCTATCATAGCGGAAGACATATCCAAACAGTTGTCGCAATGGCCGCTGAAAAATATGATTTTCGACCATAAACCATCCGCTATAATAACGCCGGAAAACGTTTTCCTGGAAATTCTCAAAGAGCAGGTTGCCGATGATGCCGTGCTGCATCCCGATATGACCTACCTGGTAACATACGGAAGCGGCCTGATAAAGGCAAAAAAAGAAGAATGTGAAGCCATGGCCTATTCCATTGTCAGGGACGGCAAGTTGTACGATGACGGACTGGTTCTGTCTGTGCCTTTTACGGGGAAAACAAATACGACGGGATATACCAAAAAGGCACGATTCGATTACACGATCATCACATGGATCGTGATCGGGTTGTTACTCGTTTTCGTTATCAGATACAGCCGGTATATCACAAAGAAAGGAAAGGCCTACATCGTACGTGCCGGTTTAGTGGAAACCCCATTTAGTCGCAAATTGCGGATCGCCATCGGGAAAGGCACGATGCTTGAGCCATTTCCGTTGTCGGTCGACATCAAATTCGTTTATGCCGACCGGTATGGTGACGGCCAACTTGCTCTCGCCCATGTATCTTTACAGGAAAATTCGTCCATTGCCGTCGGGGAAATCGCATTCCCCACCCCACCCCATACGAAACCGTTTATCTGCAAGGCTTGGGTTATAAGCGCCCATTACGCGAGCGGCGAAGTCTGGAAGAATACAAATGCCTATCAAGAAGAAGATAAAGCAAGGCGCTTCTTCGAGAAAAAACAATTAATCATTCATTAAACAAATAGAAAGGAGACAGTTATGGGAAGATTAGGGGATTGGTTAGAGAAATGGGAAGCCGAAGTGGCGGAGATGCTGCGGAAGATCGTTTTTTCGAAAGAAACGAATACGGCTATCGTGGAGGCGGACGAGGTCTGTTTTTTCGGATCGGTACAGGGGCTTCCGCCGTCGCTGCATTACATGTCGATGGTCGGTACGCCGGTCGTAGCGCCTGAAATTTATGTCGTCGGGATAAAAGACGGCCAATTGATTCCGCCGAATATATGGACGGGGACGCTGCTGCGGGAGCGGCTGGAATGGGCTTCGATAGCGTTGACGAAAGGAATGAGAACGCTGATGGACATTTGCGATGAAGAGTATTTCACACGCCCAACGGCTGTCAAAACGGCCGTAGTCATAGCGACGGACGAAGCCTTTACCAAATACGACTTCGACCCGCTTCCGTCGCCTCCTTTCCCGGGAATGAGCGCCGCAGACTGGGCGTTCGACCAATGGACGTTCCGCATCAGAACCACCGGCAGCGCATACCGGGAACTAAAAGAGAGCAAAAAATAAAATTATATCCGCGCGAGGGAGGAAGAGGGCTTCGACAAGCTCAGCCACCGAGGGCGAGCCGGTATGTCTATGGTAGAGACGCAAAATTTTGCGTCTCTACACGCACGGCGAACACATTGAATCAAAACAAACACACCCGTCATTGCGAGTACCCAATAAACTGCGTTTATCAAAAAGGGGAAATGACGGCGATTGCAATCCCGTTAGAGGGACCGAGCGGGAGAACGTCATGTCGACCGAGCGCATCGAGTGGAGACACCTCAGATCGAAAGGGCAGGCGGGTGCGTTTTGAGGTGTCACCACTCGCTGCGCTCGGTCGACATGACGTTCTTGCTTGCGCTCGGTCGACATGACAATCGCATGCTGAAAAGAGAGGGAGGGGATTGGAAGCGGCGGCTTTGCCGCGCCTCCCATCCCCTCCCCCCCCAAAAAAAAGACACCAATGTCATGTCGACCGAGCGCAGCGAGTGGAGACAACTCCGATCGAGAGGGCGGAAAATGAGTGTGTCGCACCTCTGGATTGCTTCACTCCGTTTATAATGACGAGAATTTACAATCGGCTAAAAATCAATCAATTCTCGTCATTTCCCCTTTTTGATAAACGCAGTTTATTGGGTACTCGCAATGACGGGTACTAAACGTTGATTTTCATACGATTGTGATTCGTCGTCATTATAAGTGCGCAATAAACCTGGTTTATCAAAAAGGGAAATGACGGCGATTGCAATCCCTGACGGGATTAATCACGCCATGACCGTACGGTGGGTATGGCTATCCGCTGCCTCCCGCTCCTCCGCTTCCCCGCTCGCGATAGCAATTACAAAGAAATAGCAGGTATTATATCTTGCATTTTCTGTTTTAGCACAAGTTCCGTTACTCTATCTGCCGTTTCTTTAGCAGATTCAACCATTGCATCTGCAAATTGATCTGGATTCTCATCAATAAGTTCCTGCATTTTAGCATCAACAATATCCCGATCCTTATCGCTCTTTGCCTCGCAAAAAGCCTTTTTTAATTCGTTTATTCTATCTTTCATTTTAATTAATGACCAAGTTCTTTAAGCCAAATGTAATAATGATTTCCTTATTGCGCAAATCTTCTGACTAATTATTTCTCCCCGCTCCCTGCTCGCGCGGATTTGTATTCACTATTCGTTGTTCACTAGGGTGCATTTCAAATTGTCGCGGTGATGCCCGGAGGGCATGATTTTCATAACCGCAGGTCAACGACCTGCGGGAGAATGATGCGCATCCCCTCTGCCTGAACCAACGGTCTTCGACCAAAGGGAGAAAAAGGCAGGACTGTGTTATATCTTAAAAGATTGTCCTGCCTTTCAGGCAGTGTTCGTGTGGTTGCCATCTCCCGCAGGTCGTTGACCTGCGGTTATGAAAATCATGCCCTCCGGGCATTCCTGCTTGGAATTACTATATAGCAGGCTTCGACAGGCTCAGCCACCGCGACAATTGTCGTCATTGTAAGTACCCAATAAACCAGGT
>JAISRY010000128.1 GCA_031273385.1 Tannerellaceae bacterium
AACAGAGATAGACAAGCCGCTATTGGAGCGCGGCGAAGTATTGATCAAACTAAAGTACGTAGGCTTTTGCGGCTCGGACTTGAATACCTTTCTGGGGAAAAACCCGATGGTCAGGCTGCCGGTTGTTCCGGGGCATGAGATCAGTGCGGAAATTGCAGGGGTGGGGCAGGATGTCCCCGGGATCTATAAAACGGGGATGGCCTGTACCGTTAATCCCTATACGAGTTGCGGCTTCTGCTCCTCCTGCCGGAACGGACGCCCGAACGCCTGCCGCTTTAACCAGACCATGGGGGTGCAGCGCGACGGCGGGATGTGCGAATACCTTGTCGTCCCCTGGCAAAAGGTGATCACCGACGACGCGCTTTCGGCGGAAGAGCTGGCGTTGGTAGAGCCGCTCAGCGTAGGGTTTCACGCCGTTTCGCGCGGAGCGGTCACCGATACGGATACCGTGCTGGTGATCGGCTGTGGGATGATCGGGATCGGGGCGATCATCCGTTCCCTCCTCAGGGGGGCAAAGGTGATCGTGCTGGATGTGGACGATACCAAGCTCACTTTGGCGAAGCGGTTGGGCGTCAGGCATGTCGTCAATTCGACGACGGAAAATGTAGAGGAACGGTTGCAGGAATATACCGGAGGAAATGGCGCGGATGTGGTGATAGAGGCGGTCGGCCTGCCTGCCACGTATCAAATGGCCGTCAGGGAGGCCGCTTTTACGGGAAGAGTGGTCTGCATCGGCTACGCAAAGAGCGAAACGGCTTTTGAAACCAAGTATTTCGTCATGAAAGAGCTGGATATAAGAGGGTCGCGCAATGCGATGCCGGAAGATTTCCGGGCTGTTGCCGGATACCTGAGGCACCATCCCCGCCTGGCCTCCGAACTGGTAACCGCCGTCTATCCCCCCGAACGGGCGCAGGAGGCGCTTGAGAGGTGGCGGGATTCGCCGGGGGAGGTTTTCAGGATATTGATCGACTTTCAATGAGCCGGCGGATATTCGATTCCGTATACATTATTATATAGGGTAACTTTCACCTCTTCACGCGCATGTTCCATACGGATATCCCCGTAGCTCATTAACGCCATCGGCAGTCCGCTTTCGCCTTTCCGGTAGGGCGGCTGCCGGTAGGGGTGATGATCCATAACGAATCCCAGCCGTTCATAGAAAGCGATCCTCCGCCGGGCGGCTTCATCTTCCGGCAATTCTACTTCCAGCATCAGCGGTTTGGACGCCCTCCCGATCCACTGCCGCAAGGCGATCCTGCCGAAACCACAGTTCCGGAAAGAGGCATCAATAGCAAAATGTTCGATATAGGAAAATGCCGGAAAGTCCCATGTAGTCAGGAAACCGATGTACTGCCGCTCGTGAAACAGGGCGTAGGCGGTAAAGCGCGGATCATCTTCTATCAGCTTGATGAACAAAGGGAAGTCGCGGCGTTCCGCTTCGGGGAACGAATCGGTATAAGTCTTCTCAACCTGCTTTAGCAACTGGCCGGAGGAGTTTCCGAGCGACCTGTATTCTACGATCCGGTGATCTTCCATACCGCTCTTGAGGGGAGGGCTATTCGGCAAGCACCTTTTTCCCCTTTTCCGTTGTATAGTACTTCTGCAGGGGGCTGGACGGCTTTGTCGGGATACGCATCGCCAACAATCCCTCTTCCAACAGGGGAAGAATGATGTTTTGCCTGAACCGTGTCCTGTTGGATTGCCGCACCAGGTTCATCATCACCTGGATAGGTTGGGGCGTGACGCAGGCCTCCAGGATCTGTTCGGCCTTGTCCACATACGAAATATCAATCTTAGGACATGCTTGAGACATCCTGAAAAAGGGCACAGAACTCCCGTAGGACAAGCCTGGGACTTCGTTGTCGCTCTTCTGTGGCTGTGCATGGGACAATTTTTCTTCCGGAACGACGGGCGGGCCAATTTCCGCAACCGGTTCATCTTCATTATTCTCCCGTATCTGTTCATACGTGATGGAAAAAATAAACTTATCCCCGCTCTGTATCTCTATCTCATGCTTACCGAAATATGAGGGGGCGTATTTCTGTATGTTCTTTTTCCCCGAACCGGCCTCTTCGATCCAGTTCATTTCCTGGAAGACCTTGGTTATAAGCGGGTTCTTTGTCTGCGAATCAAAGTTGTCCAGTGTGATAGCGCCATTATGTACCGACCTTGTCCAGTTCTCGGTGATGACCTTATCTGCGAAGATCAGCAAGCGGGAAGAGGGTTTGTGCATGTACTCGCGGTGTACCAGGAGGTTGGTAATGACCTCATTGAAAAGGCCGTCCCTCACACTTACCTCGTTGTGCCGGCTGTCGAGAACGATTTTGTCCGGCAGGTTGCGCTGTACAAAATTCATCAGCCTGAGGTATGAATCAATCAGGTTGGAGTAGATGATGTCCCTGTCGTCATATTTGCTTTCGGGGTAAAGCGAGTCGGGCGTCAGGAATTTTTCGTAACGGATATTCCGGTAAATGGCATCCGTCCTGTGGATGGTCGGGCAATGATTCTGGATGGTGACCTCTTTGCCGAAAAGCAAGACCGCCGCCAGGATAAAGCCCTCCTTATTGTTTATGGTGTCTTTACGCCAGAAGCCCGCCGCCCGCAACACCTCTTCGTTCGTCAGGTCTAACCAGGGGTGGTTGGGGTTGGACAGGGCGATATACTTGCGCATGGTCTTAAAGGCGTTCTCGTCAAAGTCAAGCATTTTCAAGAACGGGCAGACAATGTTTTCCGAAGACTCTTTTTGCTTCCTCAGATAGATATGTTCTATCAATGTCTGGCTGTATGTGATGTCGTTGATGTCGTTCCCTATCCGGTCGAAGACCTTGTTCCGATATCGGTGAACCTGCGGACTTTTCGGTATCTTGATATAGATCGTTTTCTTTCCGTCTATATCGACCACTTCCGGGGTTAACAACGCTTCAGGGTGAAAGGCCTCTTTCAGCGTATCGGACAGCCTTTTCAATATCTCATCAACATAAGCCTCCGAAATTCCCGTGATTATACCGGAGTTTTGGACGCCAAGGATAACGGTTCCACCTTCTTTATTCAGAAAAGAACAAATGGAATGAAAGACCAGATCGGGTAAATTAGCGATACATCCGTAAAATTCCACCAAAGGCCCTTCTCCCTTATCAATAATTCGTGTCAGATCTCTACCATTCATCTTTAAAGTGCTCATAACCAATATTGCCTCCTTTTGGTTGCCGTTGAATTAGTCCTTAAAGATACAAACACTTTTCAAATATTTACATAAAACTTTCCATTTTATGCGATTTCTTCTATTTTCTGCGTGTTTTGCGGGAGGAGGCCGAACGTCGCCAGGGCTTTTCGCTGCCCCGCTCGCTCCGGTCAAACCGCTCGTTGGTGTCCCGTTTCCCCTTGTAGCTATCGTAGCTGTTTTTACGGCCGCCGTTTTCGCCTTTCTTTCCCTGAGCCGGTTCTACCGAGATACGCCGTCCCTCTATTTCGAAGCTGTTCATCTTGTCCATGACCCGTTTGGCTTCGTTTTTCTCTACTTCAAAAAAGGAAAAATTGTCGCGCAGGTCGATCTTCCCGATGCGGACTTTGCCCGGTACGCACTTGTTCACCAGCTCGATCAACTGGTTGGGGAACATCCCGTCCGCCTTGCCAAAGTTGAGGAAGAAGCGGGTAAATCCCTCTTCAGCCACTGACGAACTGCGATACGAACCGCGCTCTCCCGCCTCTTTCTTGTTTCTCCCCGACAGCTCGTCCACCACCTGTATCTCATCGGCATCCTTGTAGTAATCAATCATCCGGTTCAGCTCAAAGGAGACGATGCGCTTGATGATATCCTCCTTGTCAAGCCATTCCAGCTTACGGAAAATGGAGGGCATAAGGGGTGCGATCTCCTCTTCGTCCACCTTGACTTTCTCAATCTGGTCGACCAGGTTGAAGAGCTGTTTTTCGCAGATCGCTTTCCCGCTTGGCATCTCGCCCTTTTCAAACTTTTTGTTGATGATGCGTTCTATCTCGCGGATCTTCCCTTTCTCTTTTACGTGGCAGATGGAGATGGATATCCCCGTCTTTCCGGCGCGTCCGGTACGTCCGCTCCGGTGCGTATAGGATTCCACCTCGTCGGGCAGGCCGTAGTTGATGACATGCGTCAGGTCGTCGACGTCCAGGCCGCGGGCAGCCACATCGGTGGCGACCAGCAATTGCAGGTTCTTGATGCGGAATTTCTGCATGACATAATCCCGTTGCCCCTGGCTTAGTTCCCCGTGCAGCGAGTCGGCGTTATAACCGTCCTGGATCAGCTTGTCGGCAATTTCCTGCGTCTCTTTACGGGTACGGCAGAAAATAATGCCGTAAATATTGGGATAGTAATCGGCAATACGTTTCAGGGCAAGGTACTTGTCGCGCGCCTGTACCATATAATAGATATGCTTGATATTCTTGTTCCCCTCGTTCTTCTTGCCGATGATAATCTCTTTCGGATTATTCATGTACTTCTTTGTGATATTGGCGATTCCCTGCGGCATGGTCGCCGAGAAAAGCAGCATGTTGCGCGAAGCGGGCACTTCGGCGAGGATGGCGTTGATGCTGTCGGTAAATCCCATATTCAGCATTTCGTCCGCTTCGTCGAGGATCACGTTTTTGATCAGGCTTAAGTCGATCGTTTTGCGATTCATTAAGTCCAGCAGGCGTCCGGGCGTGGCCACGACGACGTGTACGCCGCGCTTCAACGTCTTTATCTGGCTCTCGATGCTCGAACCGCCATATACGGGAAGCACCTTCAAATGATCGACATATTTGGAGTAATCGTTTAAGTCGTCTGCTATTTGCAAACACAGTTCGCGTGTGGGACAGAGGATTAAAGCCTGGGGCTGGCAGACGCTTACGTCTGTTTTCTGTAAAATAGGCAAACCGAATGCAGCTGTTTTTCCCGTTCCGGTCTGGGCTAATGCGATAACGTCGTTGTCATCGCCCAATAAAAACGGTATTACTTCTTCCTGTACGGGCATGGGCGATTCATAGCCCATCTCCTGAATCGCCTTTAATATTGAGGGGGCGACTCCTAATTCTTCAAATGTTTTCAATGTGATGTTGTTTGTATAATATATAAAATATCCAGGGGCGCAAAGTTACGTAAATAATTCGGATTTATTCTCTGAAAAGCAACATATCTTTTATTTGGCTCTGTTGTTTCTCCGTCAGATCCAATTCTTTGGCCAGGTATTTGTCGATAGAACCATAGTCTTTTTTTATCTTGCTCAACGCCAGGTCCAGGATGGATTCATTGGCCGTAAGCAGCACGGTGAGCGTCTCCTGCGCATCCTCCTGCACTTCGGGGCTTAGCCGTTTGATGAGGTATTCATAGCGTTTCAGCTCAATATGGTCGTTCGAGTCGACATAGTCTTTCAAGATCGTCTCTTCCGGGACATCCAGTATGGAGAGCAGCAGGGCGGTCAGGAAACCGGCACGGTCTTTCCCCAGCGAACAGCAGAAAAGGATCGGGTAGTTCTTTTTCTCCAGGAAAACCTGCAACGCTTTGGCAAACTGCCCGCTGTTGTCCGTTACATATTGGAGGTACAAATCCTGCATGAACAGGACGCCGTCCCCTTTACGTACCTGCCCTTTCGCGATGCGCTCCATGATCTCCCTTACGTTGCCGTACGATACGGGGATATGGACGATCGAGGCTTTCGTATAACCGATCGGGGAGGCTTCCGCCTCTTCTTCCGTGCGCAGGTCGATAATCGTCCTGATCTTCAGGTTGTCCAGCCGGACGGAGTCCCAATCGCTGATCGCCCCTATCTTGTCGGAACGGAAAGCAAGCCCCCAGCGCGTCGACCGGTTCCGCTTGGAGTAATACCCGCCGATGTCCCGCAGGTTTTGTACGCTGTCCATACTGACCGACCGTGCGCTTATTGTCCGGAAATACTTGTCGTTAAAAGAGAGGAGGAAAAACTTACGGGTAATGTTGTCGCGGGTGATATAGGTCTTGATCCCGTCTTTTATATGGGTATAGCCGGCGGGGGAAGACATGTTGAACACATTCGGATTGTCGGACACATAGAACTTCATGACGCCGTTGATCTGCGGGTTGGTTTCCCATTTAATGATATAGTTTCCAATATCATCCCTCTGACAAATAGCGCGTATTTCCGGTGTATGCGAATGACAGGCCGGTAAGGTCAGTATAACTGTCAACAA
>JAISRY010000153.1 GCA_031273385.1 Tannerellaceae bacterium
AACAGAGAAGTTAAGCCCAACCACGCCGATGGTACTGCGTATAGTGGGAGAGTAGGTAACTGCCGTCTTTAGTGAAAGAGACTGATTCCTGTCAAAGGGAGTCGGTCTCTTTTTTTTTGTCGCGGGTTGTCTTTTTTTTGTTGGTTCTTTTTTTTTGTTGAAAAGAAAGGTTGTTTGATTTAAAAGACCTATATTTGCTGCATGTTAAGAATCGTATCGCATATTGAGCGTTTGTTGCTGGTGCATGATTGTGTGATTGTGCCGCAATTCGGGGGTTTTGTCTTGCAAAGCGTTCCGGCCTCCTTTGTGAGGGGTGATCATTTGTTCAGCCCGATGCACAAGGAGATGATGTTCAATAGCACATTGCAGCACAATGACGGTTTGCTGCCGGAATCATACATGAAAGAGTACGGCGTCAATTACCGGAGGGCTTACCTGATGCTGGAAGAGGATGTCGAAGAGATCAAATCGGTTCTGCAGAAGAAGATGGTCGTTTCGTTGGGGGCTATCGGCTCTTTCCATATCGGAAAGGAGGGGCAGGTGGTCTTTCAGGCCGGCGATACGGAGGTTATTAGCGTGGATTCGTATGGGTTGCAACCGTTCCAATTCAAGACATTGCAGGCGTTGCAACAGGAGGGTGCGCTTTCGTCCGGTGGGAAGAGGAAGAGGGATGCCTATTATATTCCTGTAAACCGGGGATTATTACGGGGGATCGCTTCTGCGGCTGCGGCTATTACACTCTTTCTGGCCGTCTCTACTCCGGTGAAAGAGCTGAATGTGGCGACCTATACGGCCAGTTTTATTCCGGTTGAGATGACGGCGAATCCTGTCAAGACTATTGTTCCGGAAAGGACGCCGGTACAGACGGCAGCCACACCCGGACCGGCGAAGAGGGCTGAAACGACTCCCGTCCGGCGGGAAAAGAGGGAGCAGGTAAAGGACAGGGCTGCCTATCATATTATTATCGGGAGCGTTCAGTCCGACAGGCAGGCCGATGAGTTTATCGCAAGAGTGAATCGTTCCCAGTTTAAGCAGGTTCGTAAATTGCTTGTCAATGGGCGGATCCGTATTTCCGCCGGTACGTTCAGTGGGCGTGGGCAGGCGGAAGCTTACTTAGCCAAGGTTCGCCGCCATACCAGATACCATGATGCCTGGCTTTTTACCGCACACAAATAACGCCATTTCTTGAAATTTCAGATCGACACAGACAATAAAGAGTTTCAGGACGCACTCCAACTGATAACGCATACCCGTCAGTCCGTTTTCCTTACGGGAAAGGCGGGGACAGGGAAATCTACTTTCCTCAGATACATTTGCAGCCACATCAAGAAGAAATATGTCGTTTTGGCGCCTACCGGTATTGCTGCGATCAATGCCGGAGGGGTGACGCTGCACTCTTTCTTTAAGCTGCCTTTCCGGCCTATGTTGCCCGATGATCCCGATTTAAGTTTGAAAGACGGCCGTATCTTTGATTTTTTCAAATATAAAAAGGCGCACAGGAAGATCCTTTCCAATGTGGAGCTGATTATTATTGATGAAATATCCATGGTACGGGCGGACACGATTGACTGTATAGACCGTATTTTGCGCGTCTATTCGGGGAATATGCGTTTGCCTTTCGGGGGGAAGCAGTTGTTGGTCGTCGGGGATATTTTTCAGTTGGAGCCTGTCGTCCCGTCCGACCAGAAAGAGATTTTGCACCTTTTCTATGCCAGCCCGTTTTTCTTTTCCGCCCGTGTGTTTAAAGAGATTAACCTGGTGCCGATCGAGTTGCAAAAGACTTACCGGCAAACGGATACCGTATTTATTGACATCCTGGACAGGATACGCGGGAATACGATCGGGGAAAAGGAGTTGGAGGTGTTGAATACCCGCCACTTTCCCACTTTTGCCCCGCGCAACGAAGATATGTATATTACCCTGGCTACGCGCCGCGACCAGGTGGATTATATCAATGAGAAGAAGCTGGCGGAATTGCCGGGGGAAGAGTTTGTCAGCAGGGGGATAGTAAAGGGGGACTTCCCCGAATCCTCCCTCCCGACGCAGCTGAACCTTTCCCTGAAAGAGCGTGCGCAGGTTATTTTTATCGACAACGATACCGAGCGGCGTTGGGTGAACGGTACGATTGGCGTCATATCGGGCATTGACGAAGAGGGCGCTCTCTATGTGGTACTGGAGAACGGGAGGGAGCATCTCGTCGAGCCGGTTTCGTGGAGGAATTACAAATACCGCTACAACGAGAAAGAGCGGAAGATAGAGGAGGAGATCATCGGTACGTTCGAGCAGTTGCCGATCCGTTTGGCCTGGGCTATTACGGTGCATAAAAGCCAGGGGTTGACGTTTAGCCGCGTCGTCGTCGACCTGACGGGAGGCGTATTCGCCGGCGGACAGACCTACGTCGCCTTAAGCCGCTGCACTTCGCTGGAGGGGTTGGTACTGAAAGGGAAGGTATCGCAACGGGATATCTTCGTCCGGAAAGAGATTGTCGCTTTCAGTGCGATGTTCAACGACCGCAGGCTGATTGAAACGGCTATACACGAGAGTGAGGCGGAGCTGTTGTATGCCCGCGCGGTACATTATTTTGAGGAGGGGAAGATCAAAGAGGCGGTGGAGGCCTTTTCCGCCGCCGTCGTAAAGAAGAACGAGTTGGGTAATCCTTTGGCGCAACGCCTGCTCAGGCGGAAGTTGCACCGTATCGTTAACCAGCGGAATACGATCATACGGCAGCAGAAGGAGTTGGCCGAGCTGCGGGATATGCAGAAAGAGTATGCCCGCGAGTATTATGTGATGGGCAATGCGTGCGTGGCTACGGCGAAAGACCCGGAGGCTGCGATCCGCAACTTCGACAAGGCGCTCCGGCTTGATCCGCTCTATGTCGATGCCTGGGTGCGTAAGGGGGTGACGTTGATGGATATGAAAGACGATTATGCCGCCCTGGCCTGCCTGAATGAGGCCGTCGAGCTAAGTCCACTCTCCTTTAAAGCCCGGTATAACCGGGGGAAGTGCCATCTTGGGCTGACTAATCACGAAGAGGCCGCCTCCGATTTGCTGAAAGCGGTGTCGATCAAGGCCGACCATGCCGCCGCCCACGAGTACCTCGCCGAAGCCTACCGCCACCTGGGGGAGAAGAAGCTCGCCCTCCGGCACCAGAAGATTGCCGATTCGTTGCGGGGAAAAGCATAACAAAAAGGGAAAAGAGAAAAAAGAGAGGGCTGTCCATTTCGGTGGGCAGCCCTCTCTTTTTGTGTAAACCCGGACGGGATTAAAGGACGTTGATCTCCTTTAATACCACATTGGTGGCGCGGACAGCCGCTGCGCTTTTGGCGAACAGCGCTTTCTCTTCGCCGTTCAGTTCGAGCCGGATGATCTCTTCGATGCCGTTTTTCCCTAACACGACGGGAACGCCGATACAGATATCCGATTCGCCGTATTCTCCCTCCAGGGCAACGGAGCAGGGGATCATCTTCTTCTGGTTATGGATAATCGACTCGGCCACCAACGCTCCTGCGGCTCCGGGGGCATACCATGCGGATGTCCCTAAGAGGCCGGTCAGTGTGGCGCCGCCTACCATAGTCGCTTTTACGACCTCTTCCAGCTTTTCTTCGCTTAACAGCTGACTGACCGGAATCCCTTTGTAGGTGGCGAAACGGGTCAGGGGAATCATCGTCGTATCGCCGTGTCCGCCGATCACCATTCCCTCGACCTCGTTGGCGTTGCACCCCAAGGCTTGGGAAAGGTAGTATTTGAAACGGGAGCTGTCCAACGCCCCGCCCATCCCGATGATCCGGTTCTTAGGCAACCCCAGGGCGTTCAACGCCAGGTAGGTCATGGTGTCCATGGGGTTGGATATGACGACAATGATGGCGTCGGGGGAATAGGCCAATGCGCTTTGGGCGACATTTTTGACGATACCGGCATTGACGCCGATCAGCTCTTCGCGGGTCATACCCGGTTTGCGGGGGATACCGGAGGTGATGATGACGACATCGGAGTTCGCCGTTTTCGCATAATCGTTGGTACATCCGGTAATCGTCGTGTCGAAATCCAACAATTGAGCGGTCTGCATCATATCCATCGCTTTCCCTTCGGAGACATTCTCTTTGACGTCCAGCATGACTACTTCGTCCGCCACTTCGTTGAACGCCAAAACATTCGCACAAGTCGCGCCCACATTTCCGGCGCCGACTACTGTTACTTTAGACATAATAATTTGTTTTATATAGTTTATAAAAAGAGAAACTTATTCCACGTATAACACCAATCCTTTCAGGTACTCTCCCTCCGGGTGATAGATATTGACCGGATGATCCGCCGGCTGGGTGAGCTGGTGGAGGATACTGACTTGCCGTCCCGTCTGGGCGGCGGCGCTGAAGACGGCCAGGCGGAATTGCTCCTTGCTGACCACCTGCGAGCAGGAAAAGGTAAAGAGCAGCCCGCCGCGCCCGATGCGTGAAAGGGCGGCGGCGTTCAGTTTGCGGTAGCCCTGCAGGGCGTTGCGCAGCACGTTTTTGTGCTTGGCGAAAGCCGGAGGGTCCAGGATCATCAGGTCGTACCGGTTGCCGGCCTTTTCGAGGTACTTGAACGCATCTTCGGCAAAAGCCTCATGGCGCGGATCGCCGGGGAAGTTCAGCTCGACGTTTTTCTTTGTCATCAGGATGGCTTTGGCAGAGCTGTCGACCGAATGGACGACGGTTGCCCCGCCGCGCATGGCATAGAACGAGAAGCCGCCGGTGTAGCAGAACATATTGAGTACGGAACGGTTGCGGGCGTAGCGCTCCAGCAGCGACCGGTTTTCCCGCTGGTCGACGAAGAAACCGGTCTTCTGTCCCTTTTGCCAATCGACATAAAACCGCAGCCCGTTCTCCATCGCCATATCTTCGTCGCCCGCGCCGCCCAACAGGTAGCCGTCTTCCTTTCCGGTATCGGCCTTGTAGGGTAGGGTAGCCTCCGACTTATAATAGATATGTTGCAGGGCTTCGCCCAAGACCGTTTTCAATGCGGCGGCGATTTGGTGGCGGGCGTGATGCATCCCCACCGAATGGGCTTGCATGACGGCGGTCTCGGCATAGATGTCGATGACCAGCCCGGGGAGGTTGTCCCCCTCGCCATGGACGAGGCGGTAGGTATTTCCGCTCTCCCCCCCGGCCAGGCCGACGGCGCGGCGGAGCGTGTAGGCAGCGCGGAGGCGCCCGGCCCAAAAGGCGTCGTCGATGGGCGTTTGGGAAAAGGATAATATCCGTATGGCGATGCTGCCGATCTGATAATGCCCGGTGGCCAGGAAACGGCGGTCGGCGGCATATACCTCCACGACATCCCCCTCTTGCGGGTTTCCCTCGACGGCATGGATTGCCCCGGAAAATATCCAGGGGTGAAAGCGCAGGAGGGATTCCTCTTTCTTCGGTTTGAGAATAACGTTGCAGTCGCTCATGTATGTTGGTTCAGGAATGTATATATTTTCAGGCATGCCCACGCATCCAATGCCGCATATTTCTTTTGCGATTCGGATAATACGTCTGCTTCCCAATTCGTCAAACGCTGTCCTTTCGATATCTTTTTCCCGAACAGGATGGCGTATATCTTTTGCAGGCTGACATCTTTGATGCCGAATTGCCCGACATAATTTTGCAGGTCCAGGAAGTTCGCCAGCTCGCCGTTGGTTCGTTTCCGTATGGCGCCGAAGTCGTCGCGCAGGGAGAGCCCTATTTTGAGTATGGCCTCGTTCGCCAGGAATTTCTCCAGCGATTCGGGCATACCGATACGGTTCAGCCTGAATAGGAAGCAGGCCTCTCCGGTCGAAATCTGCATGAGTGCGATCTTAAACCGCTGCCCTTTCTTAAAGCTGGGGCGCGTCTCGGTATCAAACCCCACCCAATCGTATGCGGCAAGATAGTCGATCGCCCTGTTCGCATCTTTTTTCGTGTCGATAATGATCGTCCGCCCCTTAAACTCTTCCACCGGAAGCTGGGCGATTTCCTCTTTCGTTATCGCATGTGTGTATTGTATCATTCTATGTCGTACGTTTCTAAATCATTCTCTTCGTTATAGCGTATGGCGTGAAGCGCTTTGAGTGCGTTCAACAGCCGCTGCCCCCAGTATTCGCGGAAATTGGTTTTGCAAACGGCCACGGCTTCGGTCGCCACCTTGTTGTTGTCATGGGAGAAAAGGCCAATGAAATTGCCGATATCCTGGTATACGTCGGCCAGGCTTTCGGAAATAAAGGCTGCGATGGGTGTGTCGCTGTAGGGCATATCGGGATGGAACGTCTCCAGAAAGGAGTCAAATTCGCCCAACAGGGCGGCGATCCCGCTTCGCGCCGTTTCGTACATCTCTTCCGTTACGGTCTGCTCCGGCGCGGAGTCGTCGTCTTCCGTCTCCAGGCTGGGGAGAAGCGTCGCCTTACTATATAATAAAGGTAGGACTTTGATGCTCCCGTCCACAAAAGCAAAAAGGCTCAACGCCGTGACCCTCTCGACGAGGGTGCAAAATTCCATTGCGACCGTAAGAAATCCCAATACATTGCTTTCGCTTATAGGATGCTTTTTCTGTTCCATTTTTTCCGTCTTTTCTTTCCATTAATTACCGGTGTACAAAAGTAGTAATAAAAAGCGAAAGTTACTTTCTCCTTAAACAAATTACTGCCTTGCCGGTGAACAACTAACGGCCGGGTCGTTAATAACTCGTGACGGGCTCGGGAACAACTAATGGTCTCACAGCTGTGAACTAATGGTCTCACAGGAGTGAGGCGATCGCCTCACAGGAGTGAAACGATCGTCTCACAGGAGTGAGGCGATCACCTCACAGCTGTGAAACCATTAGTTGTTCCCGACCTAATCAAGAGTTGTTCCCGAGCCGGCCATTAGTTTGTACCGAGCCGGTTGTTAGTCGTTCGTTTGTGGATCAATAATGCGCTTGTGGATCAATAGATTTTCTCGAGGTCGCGGATGAGGGTCAAGTCCATAATCTTGCTGTATATCTCTGTTGTCCTTACGCTCTTGTGCCCGAGGAGTTTTTGTACGGTGGTGATATTCGCCCCGTTGTAGAGGAGGAGCGTCGCGTTGGTGTGGCGGGCGGTATGAAAAGAGACCTTTTTTTCGATATTGGCTTTCCGGCAAATGTGGAGTAGTTGCTTATTGACGTTTGAATTGGAATCCATAGAGGTGTTGAACAGGTTATTTTTGTAGCGGTTGAAAATAGCGATGGCCTTTCCCTCGAAGAGGAGGGAGAGGGGCAGGCGGACATGGATGTCCGTTTTGACGGAAGAGTAGACGAGCCACAACTTATCGTCGATAATGAGGAAGTTTTCTTTGGTGATCGTCGTGATGTCGGAGAAGCGTAGGCCGGTATAGCAGCTGAAGAGGAACATATCGAGACAGCGTTGGAGGTTTTTGTTCTTCCCCAGGTTGAGGTTCTCCAGCTTATAGAGCTCATCGGGCGTGAGATAGTTGCGATGACTCTCGACGTATTTGATTTTGTATTTCCTGAAAGGGTATTTCTCCAGCCTGAAAAGCTCTTTGTTGATGGCCAGGTTGACGTAGCGCTTGATGTGCTTCATGTGTTTGGCGATGGTGTTGCGGTGGTAGCGGCGTTTCAGGAGGTAACGTTCAAATTCGCAGAGGAAATTGTAATTGATGTCCTTAAAGGCGACGTTTTTCTTGAATATGGAGAGGATGTTTAATGTGGAGAGGTGATTTTTCATGGTCGACGGTCTTAAATGGCTCTGCTCTATCTCTTCCCTCATAAAAGAGGTAAAGGAGATGGGTGGAGGCTGGCTCCTTCCTTTCGGCTTGTCGGGGATGATGTTTTCCCCGTCTACGGTGAGAAAAAACTCCAACTGTCCGATGTTGGAGATAAACGCCTTGAGGTCTTGGTTGATGATTTCTTCTTTGGGGTAATCCTTTACCGAGCGGTTTTTGTTGTCCCATTGGTTTGGCTTGAAGTACATCTTTATTACGGCATCATTTTTGTGTTTGTCCGGATTCGCTTCCGCTTGTATGAACATTTTACCTTCGACGTTTAACCGCTCTTTCTGCTTAATAGCTGAGCTGTTCATTTTCTTTTCCATGGTATGCAGAGTTTTATTCTAAAAATATGACATTGATTCCTTTCTCCTTTTTTGCTTTTAACCCAAATTCCCTACCCCGCCTCTTCACCTTTCCGGTAATAAACTCGGGGATATTATAAGATTTCATAAGACGATGATAAAATGCGGTATCCTTTTGTGGCAGGAGAAAGGGTTTGGAGGCTTTCCCCTCTTCATTGATATAGGCGATATAGGGGCGGGTATAGAGGCCGTCCATCCTCCGGCTGCTGAAAACGACCCAACGGCCGTTGCTGCTCCATGAGTGGTAACTTTCCACGTCGTCGCTGTTCAGGATATCTAAGGGGAAGTGTTTTTTGGTCGCAAGATGAAAGAGATGCAGATCCGCATCTTTATGCCAGATCGAGAAGTTGCCGTAGCCGGACAGGGTATAGAGCAGGAATTTCCCGTCAGGGGAAACGCGCGGAAAAGAGACGCTTCCCCCCTCCGCCGCGGCATTGTAAAGGGTATCGGCGACGGCGCCGAAGCGGCGGTTTTCCGCATCGAACGAAATGGCGCACAGGCTATAGGCCATCCGCTCGAACGCTTCCGGCATCGGCAGGGCGTTGGCCGTACAGAAATACAGCGTTTTCCCGTCGGGCGAAAAGGTGGGAAAGGTTTCAAAGGCCTCTTGTGAGAACAGGGCGGGCGTGGTGACGATCTCATGCTTTTCCACATCATAGACCACCACATCCGACGCGTTGTCGTACACCTCTATCCTGTTCCGGTGGTTCAGGTGGAACGACTGCTCCGTCTTGTTCACCGAAAAGGCGATATACCTCCCCGACGGATGCCAGGAGGGATAGGCCAACGGCGAAATGGTATGGTCGGTCTTCGTGTTCAATTTCTCTATTTTATCCCCGTCCGTCAGTAGCGTACCGGCATACGCCCGCCTCATGTGAAAGAGCATCTTCTCCGGATTCTGCATACAAAAGGAGTGGCAATTGATGCAGTTGTTCCCGCTCATTTTGTTCTCGATAATGGCGCTCTGCGTATTGCCCTCCAGGTCGCGCTGGTAGATCCCCATCCTGTTCCACAGTTCATAGCCGGGCTCGATCAGGCGATAGGCCAGGTAGGGGTCGACAGGCTCTTTCGCTACATACAGGTAGAAAGCGGGATAGCGTATCCATTCGCCCCGTTTGGCGTGGATGGTGACGGCAACCTGTCCGCCCCGGGCTCCGGCCAGCAGCTTTCGCCATGCCGAAGGGGGGATGGTGAATTGCCCGCCCCCGGCCTTTACCGTCAGTTGCCGGCCATTGGCGTCGAAGCGGGCGTATGCCTCTTCCGAAGGGTTGATCAGGGCGAAATTAAGCGGGGCGATATTGTAGGGAATCCTTACCCCGGCATAGTCGGGGAAAAGCGCCGGCAGGCTGTCCGCCTCTTTCCCCTCCGGTATCCGGTGGGTGCACGACACGAGCCATGCCGCCGCCGCGATATAATAGATTATGATGTGTTTCATCCTCTCCTCCTCCCTTTTATTTAAACATGAAATAGAACCAATAGGTATCGCCATACGCGCGACTCATCAACCCGGGCAACGCCTGGCTGTTCCTCTTCTGGTCGACCACCGTCCTTTTGTATTCCGCAAAGCGCCGGATTACCGCCTCCGAAATATCGAAGCGCTTCCAATACTCCTGATCCTGCTCCGAGAGGATAATCACAGCCTCCTGAAAACTGGCGGGCAAGGCCGGAAGCGTCTCCGTCCCGTAATAGCGCTCGATCATCTGCTGGAAAAGATCCAACCTTTTCGACAACAGGTAAAACGCGCCGGCATAGTGTATGGAGGCCTTGTCCGACGGATTGGCTTCCGCCGCTTGCAGCAGCGCCATATCCAGCCCGCTCGTCGCATGCAGGGCGGTGGTCTGCGCTAAGGCCCTTCTCTTGTTGCCCAACAGGGGGTCTTTTTCTACTTCGGCGTCGTGATAGAGGAAGCGGCGGTGCGCCGTCGCCCATTCGCCGTAATAAAACGTCTCTTCCAGGAGGCAGATGTATTTTTCCGCAACCGGGTATGCGCCATAGATCAGGTTCGTCTGTACCAGCCGCTTCAGCGCATCCGGGCAGCCCTCGCCGGGGGAACAGACGTAGGCGTCGAACGCCATTTGCTGCGAAAGGGCGATGGCGTTCATCGTAAAGTAAACCTCATTCAATAAACCGGAAATGAACCCCATCTGATTCTTATTCACCAACAGCCCGTCCAACCCGTGCTGGTCGTACGCGAACATCTTATCCGCCAGCTCCCCTTTCTGCGCCAACGCCATATTGACATAACAGAGGGGCAGGTAATTGGTCAGCCTCCCCTTGCAACGCTCCAAGATACGATCCCATTGCTCCGTCCGGGCATAATAGCTCAGCTCTTTCACCTTATATGATTTTGAATCCAAATGGGACGAAACGCTCCACCAGCACAGCGCGGCGAGCAGCAAAACCTGCACGGCGGATTCTCCCGCCGCCCTCTTAACCGAACGCATCCGCCCTTTCCCCGCCATATACGCCATAACGGGAACGGCCAACAGGACAATCCACGAATAATACAGCGCCATTTCCGGCTTCAGGAGGGGATTGTAATAGATGTCGGGAAAGAAAGCGAAGCGGTAGGCGCCGAACAACGAAAAGTACACGCCGGACGCCCCGAGCACAAACGCTTCGGCAGGCAGAACCGGCAGGAAACCGATGCGCCGCCCTTTATGGAGCGCCTCAATCACCGCCACCGATAAAGCATATAAAACGTAAACGGAACCGGCCAGCCAGAAAAGAAGAGCCGTCAGGAAAACGGCGACGCCCAGCCGGACGCTAAAACGGGCGATGCCTGCCGTCAGGAAAAGAAAGAAGAGCGCCAGCACGTACGAAACCGTCCCCCAGGCCATATACAGGTTACTGAAATGGATGCACAGCAAGGCGACGACGGGCAATAGCGGCAGGATAAACAGGTTAGCCCGTGGCGCAACCCGCCGTATGACACCCTCCGTACATACGCCGGCCAGCGTCAACAGGCCGGCGGTAATAGCCGCCCCCGCATACGGCAGGATAAAAAACTGGACGAGCCATTCCGACAGCCACAGGGTAAACCCTCCGGGCGCCGCGGCTTTCTCCGCCAGGTAATACCCTGTCGACAGGAACAGCTGGTTTTGTTCGATAAAATAGAAATGAAACGCATAGCAGGCCTGCAGGAGGGCGAAGAGTATGCCCCACACGGCAAGCCAGAAAAGAAGCGGTCTCGAAATGGCCAGTACGCGGTTGTTTTTCATGTTTCAAAAGGTTAGTGGTTTATGTCAGTATACGCGCGTTCCCTCTTGCCGCCCGATGGCGGAAGCGTGGGTGATCACCACCTGCCTTACTCCGGCGTCGAGGGCGTCGAACGCGTTCTCAAGTTTAGGGATCATCCCTCCCTGTATGATGCCTTGGGCGAGGTATTGCCGGTATGTGGCGCGGTTGATCTCCGGTATCACGCTTCCGTCGTCCCCCTCATCCCGCAAAACCCCTCTCTTTTCAAAGCAGAAGACCAGCGTCACGTCGAAGTAACCGGCTAACGCCTTGGCCGTTTCCCCGGCAATAACGTCGGCGTTCGTATTAAGCAAAAGCCCATGCCCGTCGTGCGTCAGCGGAGCCAGCGCCGGAACGACGCCTTGCCGTATCAGCGTAGCCAGTATGCCGGCGTTCACCTCCCTGATATCTCCCACATAGCCGTAGTCCACCTCTTTCACCGGACGTTTGTCCGAGCGGATCAGGTTCAAGTCCGCACCGGTCAGCCCCAACGCATTCACGCCCAAAGCCTGCAACCCGGCTACTATATGCTTATTGACTGCCCCCCCGTACACCATCGTGACGACTTCGAGCATCTCCCTGTCCGTAACCCGGCGTCCGTCGACCATCTTGTTCTCGATCCCCAGCCGTTCCGCCAACCGTGTCGCCGAACGCCCCCCTCCATGCACGAGGAGGCGATGCCCCTCAATGGCGGCGAAATCGTGCAATAACCGGCGAAGCGTCACCTCTTCCTCGACTATTTTCCCCCCTACTTTGATCAAAGTCAGTCTTTCTTTTCCCATAATTCAAAAATAATTCGCCTCAAAGTTACAAAAAAAAGAAAGATTTACTACATTTGCACCCATAACGCGGTAGTAGCTCAGTTGGTAGAGCATCAGCTTCCCAAGCTGAGGGTCACGAGTTCGAATCTCGCCTACCGCTCTCTTCACTAATAATCAACACGATACCTCCTCCCTCATCTTCCTCCTCCTCCGAATTTCCAGGATAAAAGAATTTTCAAAATAAAAAAAAATACCTGCCTCGCCCACCCCTAAAAGTCATTGCTAACGCAATCCCTGCGGAAATTGTAGAAGAAAACACGACAAAACCCCGCATGCCTGCCCCAGGTATGCGAACAATAATCATGGAATGATGATTCGTCGTCATTATAAACGCAGCGTCGGCAATCCAGAAGGTGCCCACTAAAACCTCATTTTCACCTAATTCCCTAAACACAGACCTCCAATACTACCCTACGCAAACAAAGAGTTGTAGAAGATTCCTTCGTAAAGAGAAAAATCACTAAATTTGCATCATGAGTCAATTATTATTACCCTTGTTTCCATCGGGAACTCATCTGATCACCCCCACCCTTGGGGTTT
>JAISRY010000158.1 GCA_031273385.1 Tannerellaceae bacterium
TCCGGCCCTATGTTATGCCACAGTTCCAGGATAAAAGCCTGGCAGAAACGCATAATCTCGCCGTCGCTCTTTCCCCGTGGGGCAAAGTCCGAACCGCCCTTGGCGCCACCCATCGGAAGCGTGGTCAGCGCATTTTTAAACGTCTGCTCAAAGCCCAGGAATTTAAGGATGGATAAATTGACGGAGGGGTGGAAACGGATTCCGCCCTTGTACGGCCCAATGGCGTTGTTGAACTGTACGCGATAGCCAAGGTTGACCTGTATGTCTCCCTTGTCGTCCACCCAGGGGATACGGAAAGTAAATATACGTTCAGGCTCAACCAGGCGTTCAATGATTTTCGCTTTTTCAAATTCAGGATGTTGATTGTATACATCCTCTATGGATAGGAGAACCTCTTTAACAGCTTGCAAATACTCCTTTTCTCCGGGATGTTTCGCCTCCAATGCTGATAAGATCAAATCTGTCTTCATACGTCTATTTTAATAAATTGAATAACAATATGCTCACAAATGTAGCCAATTTCGTGGAACAACAAAGTTTTTTACTTACTTTTGGACAGTTTTAATTGTAAAATCCCATGAGTGGAATTCCTGACTTTAAGAATCTTGTTTTTAAAGATACGTCTTTTGCCAATCTAATGAATAAGCGTATATATAATGTACTGCTTATCGCTACCAACTACGACGCGTTTATGCTTGAAGACGACGGCCGTGTAGACGAACAGATTTTCAATGAATATACCTCCCTGAGCCTTCGTTACCCTCCCCGTTTCACACAGGTGACGGAGAAAGAGGATGCGCTTTCCGAGTTGAAGAACAGGAATTTCGAGCTGGTTATCTGTATGCCGAATATGGACGACCGGGACATCTTCGCCGCCGCCAAAGAGATAAAGATACATTACCCGAATATCCCGATCGTCGTATTGACGCCCTTTTCGAAAGAGGTTTCCAAACGGGTTGCCGACGAAGACCTGAGCGCCATTGATTACGTGTTCAGCTGGCTGGGCAATTCGGAACTGCTTTTGGCGATCATCAAGCTGATAGAGGATAAGATGAATGCGCCGGACGATACGGCGAGCGTCGGGGTGCAAATCATCCTGTTGGTGGAGGATTCGATCCGTTTCTACTCCTCCGCCCTGCCCCATTTATACAAGTTCATCCTGGAGCAGAGCCAGGAGTTTTCGAAAGAGGCGTTGAACGACCACCAGCGGACGCTGCGTATGCGCGGACGTCCGAAAATCAAACTGGCGCGCACCTATGAAGAGGCTGTCCGGATTTTCGACCAGTATAAGGATAACATGCTGGGTATTATCTCCGATATGAGCTTTATGCGCGACGGCGTAAAAGATCCTTTTGCCGGGTATAAGTTCGGGAGGTATGTCAGGAAGACGGGATTGGTCATCCCTTTCGTGCTGGAGTCGTCCGAGTCGAGCAATAAGCTGTATGCAAGGGAGCTGAGCGCCTCTTTTATCGATAAGAACTCCAAAAACTATCCGCAGGATTTACGCCGGAAGATCATGCAACGCTTTGGCTTCGGCGATTTCGTTATCCTGAACCCGCAAACCAGGGAAGAGATTATGCGTATCAAGGATTTAAAGGACTTGCAAAAGAAAATCTTCGATATCCCCGACGATTCACTGATCTACCACCTTTCGCGCAACCACTTTTCCCGCTTCTTCTATTCCCGCGCGATGTTTCCTCCCGCCGAAATATTGAAACGTGTGGATGTGAGCGATTATAAGGATATGGATGAAGCCCGCCGGCTTATTTTTGACCTGATCGTGCAGTACCGCAGGATGAAAAACTCCGGGATAGTGGCTATTTTCCAGAAAGAACGGTTTGACGAATACAGCAACTTCGCCCGTATCGGGAACGGCTCGTTGGGAGGGAAAGGCAGGGGATTGGCGTTTATCGGCGCCATGGTCAAGCGTTATCCCGAACTGCATCAGGATAATTTCGCCGTCACAATCCCCAAGACCGTCGTCATCTGTACCGATATCTTCGATGAGTTTATGGAGACGAACCACCTCTATTCCGTCGCCTTAAAGGATACGGACGACGAGTCCATCCTCCGGTATTTCCTCCATGCCAGCCTCCCCTCCATGCTGATCGAAGACCTGATGGCCTTTTTCGACGTCGTGAAAAGCCCCATCGCCATACGCTCTTCGAGCCTCTTGGAGGATGCCCACTACCAGCCTTTTGCCGGCGTCTATTCCACCTATATGGTGCCGAAAGCCGACGACCGGTACGACATGCTGCGCATCGTAAGCGACGCCATCAAAGCGGTGTATGCCTCCGTCTTTTATAAAGACAGTAAAACCTATATGACAGCCACCTCCAATCTGATCGACCAGGAGAAGATGGCCATTGTCCTGCAGGAGGTTGTCGGCTCAACATACAACGACCGCTTTTATCCGGTCATCTCGGGAGTCGCCCATTCCCTGAACTTCTATCCTATTGGAAATGAAAAGGCGGAAGACGGTATCGCCAATATCGCACTGGGACTGGGGAAATACATCGTCGATGGAGGCAAGACCCTTCGCTTCTCTCCCCGCCACCCGCACAATATTCTACAAATGAGTTCGATGGATTTTGCCCTCCGGGAGACCCAAACCCATTATTGCGCGCTTGACCTGAAGAACCTGGCGAAACAGTTCTCGATCGACGACGCGTTTAACCTGCTCCGGTTGAACCTGAAAGATGCCGATGCCGACGGCTCGCTGAAGTATATCGTCTCCACCTACGACCCTGACGACCAGATTATACATGACGGATATTATCCGGGCGGGAGGAAGATCATCTCGTTCGCCAACATCCTGCAGCACGACCTTTTCCCGCTGGCGCAAACGCTGGACACCATCCTTCGTATCGGGCAGGAAGAGATGGCTCGTCCGATAGAGATTGAGTTTGCGGTGGATATTGTCCCGCAAGAGCCTCAGAAAGCGACTTTCTACCTGCTTCAAATCCGCCCCGTAGTGGAGAATAAAGAGATTATGAACGACGATTTGACCGGTATAAAAAACGAAGAGACGATCCTTTTCTCCGCCAGTACGCTGGGGCACGGCTGCATGGAGGATGTTCAGGATGTCGTCTATGTGAAGACCGAGGCCTTTAATTCGTCCAACAATCCGCTGATCGCTTACGAAATAGAGAAGATAAACCGGCAGTTCAGCGAACAGGGCGCAGGCTATGTGCTGATAGGGCCGGGACGTTGGGGAAGCAGCGACCACTGGCTGGGCATTCCGGTCAAATGGCCGCACATCAGTAACGCCCGCGTGATCGTTGAGTTGGGATTGGAGCATTACCGCATCGACCCCAGCCAAGGGACGCACTTTTTCCAGAACCTGATCTCTTTCGGTGTCGGTTACTTTACGATCAACCCCTACAAGAACGACGGCTGGTTTGACGAAGCCTTTCTCAATGCCCAGCCTGCGGCCTTGGAGACAGACTACCTGCGGCATGTCCATTTCGACACGCCGTTCGTCATTAAAATGGATGGCAAAAAAGGGCTGGGAACAGTTATAAAACCAATGGAGAAATGAAGATTATTGCCGTAGGGATGAATTATCAGGCTCACAACAGGGAGCTGCATCACGAGATCGAATTGCCGGAGCCGGCGCTTTTTATGAAGCCCGACACGGCGTTGTTGAAGGAC
>JAISRY010000223.1 GCA_031273385.1 Tannerellaceae bacterium
TGTGCCTTATAATCATTCATATATGCCGGCAAAACCTATTCCCTTAACCCCCGTTTTTCCGCCATATTTGCGAGCGGCTCGTCCCGCGGGGCGATACAGCCGATTCTCAGAGAGTTTAGAAGTGGTAAAACTATCATTTTGTCATTTCGCCATTTCGCAAAAAAAACCGGCGTCAAAATGACAAAATGATAATTCCCGCTCTCGTTCCAACAAGCTCAACGACCGGAGGTACAAATCCGGGCGAACGAGTGTGTATGTGCCTGTAACACCGCCATCGCGACTACAAAAAGAGAAATAACGGCGATTGCCTGATTTTCATGCGATTGGCTCTCGGAGAGAGCTAACATAGCTTATAATGACGACAAATTGCAATCACCTGAAAATCAAATAGTATCCGTCATTATAAACGCAGTGAAGCAATCCAGAAGTGCGGCTGTGTGTCCCACCTCTGGATTGCTTCACTGCGTTCGCAATGACGGGTACTACTTGATTATAATCGGATGTAAATCAACGCTATCGCCGTCATTTCCCTTTTTGATAAACGCAGTTTATTGGGTACTTATAATGACGATTTCCCTTTTTGATAAAAAGAGACTCTTTGAAATAAAATAGCGACAATTTGAATTGCACACAACATTCAATTTCAAATATTTATTTATATCTTTGCCCTCAATCTGGTCGTTGATCATTAAATAGCGATTGCCAATTATTTTACAAAAAATAATATTATATGAAATCAACACAATCAAGAAGGCAGTTCCTGGCTGCTGCGGCATCAGGAACGGTAGCATCCCTTGCAGCCCCCATAGCATTTGGAAAGGAGCTGGCGCAGCCTGTCAGCCAACCGACCATTATCCCCAAAAAAGTATTCGGCGCGAACGACCGTATCCGCGTTGCCGTATTAGGCGTCAACGGACGGGGGAAAACCCATATCGAAGAGATCATGAAACAGCCCAACGCCGTAGTAGCCGCGCTTTGCGACCCAGACCTCCATCTGCTGAAGCAACGGGCAAAATCGTTTGAAGAAAAGTATACCCAAAAAGTCGCTATCGAACAGGATTTCCGTACATTATATGAAAACAGGGATATTGACGCCGTCACACTGGCTACGCCCAACCATTGGCATGCGTTGCAGGCTATCTGGGCTTGTCAGGCAGGGAAAGACGTGTATGTCGAAAAACCGGCTACCCATAATATCTACGAGGGAAGAAAACTGATCGAAGCCGCCTATAAATACAACCGGATCGTGCAACACGGCGTACAGCTCCGCAGCTCGGAGGCTATACGTGAAGCCATCACGCATTTGCGCGATGGACTGATCGGGCGTGTCTATATGGCGCGCGGCTTGGTCTACCGCTGGCGTCCGGACATCGGCAATCAAGGCATATCCAACATACCCGAAGGGCTGGACTATGATTTATGGTGCGGCCCGGCGCCTATGGTTCCCTTTACCAAAAACCTGGTGCATTACAACTGGCACTGGCATTGGAACTACGGCAATGGGGACGTCGGCAACCAGGGTATCCACGAAACCGACCTCTGTATGTGGGGATTAAACGTAGGATTACCCGAACGCATCACCTCCATGGGCGGTAAATTCCTGTGGGACGACTGCAAGGAGGTTCCCGAAATACAAACCTCTATCTATCACTACCCCAAACAGAAGAAAATCATCCAGTTTGAAGTCAGGAACTGGTGTACCAACCTGGAAGACGGCGCCGGGGTGGGCAATATCTTTTATGGCGACAAAGGGTATATGGTGATCAACGGATATGATTCGTATGAAACCTATTTTGGCGAGAAACGGGAAAAGGGGCCTGCCCGCGTAGCCGGGGGAGATCATTTCAAGAATTGGCTTGACGCGATCCGCGCCAGGGATATGGCCATACAGAACGGGCCGGTCGAAAGCGGGCACCTCTCCTCCGCGTTGGCGCACCTGGGAAATATATCATACCGCCTGGGGCGGCAACTGGAGTTCGACCCCGTAGCCGAACGCTTCGTAGGCGACGAAGACGCGAACAATATGCTGTCGCGCGAATACCGCGCCCCCTATCTTTTACCCGAAAAAATATAACGCCATGCACTACCGGATACTTGTCCTATGCGCAGTGATGGCGGGAGTTGCCGGATGCGGCAACGTGACGCACAAAGGGATTCAGATCCTGCCCGATGAAGCCGGGCGGAAAATAGACATCCTCTATGACGGGAAGCTGTTCACCTCCTATATCTATCCCGCCGACCTGGAAAAGCCGGTATTATATCCTATCCATACGGCCAACGGCGCCTCCGTCACGCGGGGATTTCCGCGCGACCCGCGTCCCAACGAGCGGGTAGACCACCCCCACCATGTAGGGCTGTGGTTCAACTTCGGCGATGTCAACGGGCTTGATTTCTGGAATAACTCCTATGCCGTTCCGGCGGAGAAAAAGGCGGGGTACGGTTCCATCCGGCACACCGGCATCTCCGGCGTCCGGGAGGGGGAACAGGAGGCCGTCCTGATCGTATCCGCCGATTGGATCGACCATCAGGAAAAGCGGTTGCTGGAAGAAGATACCCGCTTTGTTTTCCGCGGCGAGGGCGACTGGCGCATCATCGAACGCACCACGTTGCTGACGGCGCTGGACGATACCGTCACCTTTACCGACAACAAGGAGGGGCTTATCGCGATCCGTGTCGACAGGGCTTTTGAAGAGCCGTCCGACAAGCCGGAACTCTTCCTCGACGCCAACGGCAACCCGACGGATGTCCCCGTTATGAACAACGAGGGAGTAAACGGCGCCTACCGCAACAGCGATGGGCTGGAAAAAGGCGAGGTCTGGGGTAAGCCGGCCAGATGGGTCTGCCTGTCGGCGGAAAAAGAGGGGGAGAAAATCACCCTTGCCATCCTCGACCATAAAGACAACCCCGGCTATCCGGCACACTCGCACGCAAGGGGTTACGGACTATTTTCGGCCAACAATATGGGAAGCCGCGTGTTCGACCCGGAGGCAGCGCTATTCGTCCTCACCCTATCTCCCGGCGAATCCGTTACGTTCAAACACCTGTTTGCCGTCAAGACGAACGGCTTTGCCACCGACGAAGAATTAAACAACTTATGTACCTATTAAATAAAGAAAATTTAGTATGATGAAAAGATTAATGTGGATTATTCCGGCGATTATCTTCTGTTGTATAACAGGAATGTATATCCCGTCCGAAACGGACGGTTTAGGTTCGGACAATGACAAGGCCGCCAAGGTTAAGGAAAAAATCGTTGCTCGATGGTCTTTTGACGCTCCCAATGCGGGACGCAACAGCGTTTCCGATCAGTATCACGCCCGTATAGGTAAGAAAATCGGGATCGTTCCCGGCGTGACAGGCAATGCTGTCCAGCTCTCACCCCGGGACACTACAGGCAAGGGTATCGAAATCCCCCCCGGCGCCCTGCCCGCCGATTTGCGCGAATTGACCTTTTCCGCATGGATCGCGCCGAAAGCGTTTGGCGACCGCTCTACCGTTATCCGTAAGGAAGACGCCGGCGTACATGGTGAAAACCGTTTATCGCTGGCCATTCAAAACAAGGGCAAATTCCTTTCGCTGGGTATCAATTGCGGCGGGAACTATGCCGAATGTGACGCCCTTATATCTCCGGAGGAGCTTTGCGACGGGAATTGGCATCTTGTCGCCGGCACATTCGACGGACGTATGATGCGCGTTTACCTCGACGGCAACGAGATAGGTTCTTTCGAACGCCAGGCGCCGCTCAATACCGTTTACGACTTTACCCCCATCAAGCAATGGCGGGACGATATCGCCTCCTCCAGGTATGAAACCCTCGAAGAGGCTACGGTTCGCGGCGTTCCGTTCTTTATCGGTTC
>JAISRY010000202.1 GCA_031273385.1 Tannerellaceae bacterium
GGCATCCTGTACTGCTCCTTTTCGACCTCTCCCTTTCTCCATCCGTCGTTGATGATCCGGCATGGGGTGATGAGGGAGCGGGGTATCCGGTATGACGAATCGTTTGTCTGTTCGCAGGATTACCGGCTGGCGTTTGACCTGATGGAGGCCGGCAGGATCGGGAATATCCCCCAATGCCTGTTGTATTACAGGGTATCCCCCGGCCAGGTCAGCGAGAAGCATGGCGCTAAGCAGGAGGAGCAGAGCCGGATCGTGAGGCGTAAGCTGATCGACAGGTACTATAAAAGGTATGCGATACCGGAACTGGACAGGGAGGTCACCCTCCGCACGATATGGCGGAACGAGTGGGAGTTGCAGCGTATTCTGTCGCTCGACACCCTCGCGGAAAGCGAAAAAAGGGAGGTTGCCGTGGCGATGAACTGCATCCGGAGGTTGCTCTACTATTCGTTGGCAAGGTACTCTTCCGATAGCTTGTGGCATTTCCTCCGTTCGGGGGATTATGTGAAGTGTCCGTATAAGGCAAGGCGGTTTTTTATTATCCTGATCAAGCATATCCTGCCGGATATCGTTCCCAAATTAGTATAACCACCTGTGAATCGGAATAGAAATGGCCTATAATCTATTGATCGTCTTCCTGCTGGTATTCAGCTTTCCGGTTCCCCTGTTCGGGAACTCCATCGCGCTGTCTATCCTGTTGTCGGCGGGTATGCTGCTGAAGAACGGACAGCTCCGGGAGGCGGGGAAGCTCGCTTTCTCTCCTTATGCCTTTGCGGTATGGACGGGGACGTTGCTGCTGGCCTATTATGCCTTTTTCTACTCTTTTGTGCGGGGGACGTTCGACTTTGCGCGGGTGCGTATCCTGTTCTCCATGCTGCTGGGCTGTGTGGCCTGTATCCTGGCGTATACATCGTTGAAAGGGAAACGGGACGATACGGACTATATGCCCAGGCTGATCGTCTATGTCTTCGTCATCCAATCCATCATCGAGATGGCCGCTTTCGTGTCGCCGGCATGTGCGGGGATAGTAAAGCGTTTTCAGTTTGAAAGCGATATGGCGCTGGCGGAAGAGGCGTATAGCGGTTTCCGGGGATTGGCTATTTCGGGCAGGCTCTATTTTGAATTTGCCGTCACCTACGGCGTGGTGATCATCCTGCAAATGAAACGGATGGTGGATGCCGGGCGGGTCTCTTTCCTACATTCGGGGGAGTTGCTGCTGCTGGTCATCGGCGGTTTCTTTGCGGGGAGGACGGTGTTTGCCGGCCTCCTGTTCGCCCTCCTGCTGTTGTTGCTTGCGCGCGTTTCCGTCAGGATGAAGATGGCCTTTATCGTCCGGACGGCGATCGGTATCGGGGCGCTGGCCGCTCTGTGCGTCATCCTCTTACCGGGCGAAATAACCGGCTTTATACAGACGATCCTGTTGCCCTGGGTATTTGATCTTTTCATCAAATACCAGGAGACAGGTACGGCCACGACCAGCTTTTCGTTCAATACGCTGAACGAAATGTACCGCGTGGAGATCACCCCTACGGAATGGCTCATCGGTTCGGGACACTACTACAACCCCGACGGCACCTACTACAAACATGTCGACGCCGGCTATTTGCGGCATATCCTTTACTGGGGATTGCTGGGCAGTGCGCTGAATTTCCTGTACGCCTGCCGCTTCTTCTATCGTCCGTTCAAACGGCTTTCGAAAGGGGCTTATAACGACCGGCTTTTCCTCGCTATCCTCTTTGCCTACACGCTGATGGTGCATTACAAAGGGGATATCCTCGGCGCCAGCCGGTTCTACTACATCGTCGTCATCCTCTATTTATTCCATTTTATACATATTAAAAAACCTATAAAACAAACAGCGTGATGGAACAGATTGATATCGTTATACCCTGGGTCGATGATCAAGACCCGTTGTGGAGGGAAGCCCTCCGTATATATTCCGGGCAGTTCGAAGAGGAGGCCTGCTGCTTTGAGAAATACTACAGGGACTGGGAAACGCTTTTATTCGTTTTCAGGGGGATCGAAAAGTATATGCCGTGGGTCGGGAAGATCCATTTCCTCACCTACGGGCATCTCCCCAAATGGCTGAATACGGCGCACGAAAAGGTCAACGTCGTCAACCACCTCGATTTCTTTATCCGTAAAGAGACTTTTCCCGTCTTCAATTCCCTGGCCATTGAAATGAACCTGCCGGGGATCAAAGGGCTTTCCGAGCGGTTTATCTATTTCAACGACGATACGTTGGTACTCCGCGAGGCGCCGCCGGAACGGTTCTTCGTTGACGGCCGGCCGGTGGACTGCCTGATACAGGATATTCCGCGGGGCGGCTTTTTGTACCGGAAATTCCGGACAAACGATACATACGCCAACATCGTATTGAACGCCGTCCATCCCCTCAACGCCGTCTATCCCAAACGGGAGTTGCTCAAAAAACATCCGGAGCTGTTCTACCACCCCACCTACCCGATGGCGGACAGGTGGCGGAACGCCCTCTTCAACCTCTCCCCCTCGTATACCTGGATCAGGCCGAATCATATCCCACAGCCTTTCCTCCGGTCGGCGCTCATGGAGTGCCATGCGCTTTTCCCGGCCCTGGTCGAAGAGACGGCGAGGAGTAAATTCCGGCGTTATTCGGATGTTAGTCAATATATCTACCGCTACCTGACGTTGGTGAAAGGGAATTTCCATCCCCATTACTACGACGACGCTTTTTGTATGGTGCTTTCCTCCTACGACCGCTTCGTGAAAGAGCTGCCGCAGATGGATCGCCGGACGTTCGTCTGCGTCAACGACAGCCAGTTCCTTCCGCCGGAGGATTACAAGCGGATAAAGCCTTTGTTGCTGAAAAAGATGTCGAACCTCTTACCTGACCGCTCTGCGTATGAAAAGTAAATTGACATTTTCGGTCTGCATGTCGGTGTACAGGAACGACAGGGCGGAGTTCTTCCGCGATGCATTGCTCAGTGTGATCTACCAGACGGTGAAGCCGGCAGAAATCGTACTGGTCGTCGACGGGCCGGTGCCGGACGGGATTGAGCGCGTCATCAGCGATACGCGGAAAATATGGCCCCTACTCAACGTCATCCGCCTGGAAAAGAACCACCGGCTGGCTTTTGCCCGTCAGACGGGTATCGATTATGCCGTCTCCGATGTGATCGCCCTGATGGATAGCGACGATATCAGCCTGCCCGACCGCTTTGAGAAGCAGTTGCCCTGTTTTGAGGAAGACGATCAACTGGCTGTCCTTGGCGGGCAGATCAACGAATTTACGGGAGAGGAAAGCAACCTGACCGGATGCCGTACGGTAGCGTTGGATGATGGGGAGATCAAATCCGTCCTGAAGTGGAGATGCCCGCTGAACCACATGACCGTGATGATCCGCAAATCGGCCCTCATGAAAGCCGGAGGGTACCAGGACTGGTTCTACAACGAAGACTATTACCTCTGGATACGCATGGCGGAGGCGGGATGCAAGTTCCGCAACCTGCCGCACGTACTGGTGCATGTGCGCGTGGATGACGGCGTCTACCGGCGGAGGGGCGGCCTCCGCTATTTCAGGAGCGAAGCCGGCATACAGCGCTACATGTGGCGGCGCGGTATCATCCGCTTCCCGCGCTATGCGTTCAATGTCGCTGTCCGGTTTGTGGTGCAGGTGGTATGCCCCAACAGGGTCCGCCGCTTTCTTTTCGTCAACCTCTTCAGGGAACGGATATGATCGGGAAGAATCTATTTGACCGGCTGGCCTCCTTGCTGGGATTGCTTCTCCTCTCCCCGCTTCTTGCCGTGATCGCGGCGTTGATCAGGGTAAAGATGCCCGACGGGGCTGTCCTGTTTCGCCAACGCCGGGTCGGCAGGCATGGCCGGCTATTTACGATGTATAAATTCAGGACGATGGCCGCCTCCCATTCGGGGAATCCCATCTCCGTCAAGGGAGAGAGCCGCATCACGCCGTTGGGGGCGACGCTCCGTAAATACAAACTGGACGAGCTTCCCGAACTGTGGAATGTGCTGCGGGGCGACATGAGCCTTGTCGGGCCGCGCCCCGACCTCCCCCGCTATACCGGCAGGCTCCGGGGGGAAGAGCGCCGGATACTGGAGGTACGCCCCGGCATCACCTGTCCGGCAAGCCTTAAGTACCGGAACGAGGAGGAGCTGCTCGCCTCGCTGAAAGAGCCGGGGAGATACAACGACGAGATTATCTTTCCTGACAAAGTCAGGATGAATATCGACTATATCAACAACCGGTCGTTCGTCTACGACATAAAAATCATTCTATATACACTCATCAGAAAAGACTTATAAGCTATGGACAATATAATCAGACTATCCATCGCCCACATGGGCGGACATGAACAGGCGTATATCGAAAGGGCTTTCGATACGAACTGGGTCACCCCCCTGGGGCCTAACGTCGACCGGTTCGAGCAGTTCCTTTCCGCCTACACCGGTACGGCGTGCCGTGTCGTGGCGTTGAGTTCCGGCACCGCGGCGATCCATTTAGGGCTTGTCCTGCTGGAGGTAAAACCCGGCGATGAGGTGATTTGCCAGAGTTTTACCTTTGCCGCTACCGTCAACCCGGTCACCTACCTCGGAGGCGTTCCCGTTCTCGTCGATAGCGAACGCGATACCTGGAATATGGATCCCTCGCTATTGGAAAAGGCCATCCTGGACCGCCTCGAAAAGAGCGGCAGGCTGCCTAAAGCCATTATCCCCGTCCATCTCTACGGTATGCCTGCAAAGATGGACGAAATCATGGCGATCGCAGACCGTTACCACATCCCCATCCTCGAAGATGCCGCGGAGGCGCTCGGCTCCGAATACGACGGGCAAAAGTGCGGGACGCTGGGGCGCCTGGGCGTCCTCTCCTTTAACGGAAACAAGATGATCACCACATCGGGCGGCGGCGCCCTCATCTGCCGCACGGAGCAAGAGGCGGGGAGAATCGTCTTCCTGGCCACCCAAGCCCGTGACGACGCGCCGCACTACCAACATTCCGAGATCGGCTACAACTACCGCCTGAGCAACATCTGCGCCGGTATAGGATGCGGACAGATGCATGTCCTGGACGAACACGTCGAGCGCCGCAGGGCGATCCATGCCCTCTACGCCGAATGGCTGAAAGGAGTGCCCGGCGTCACCGTCATGGAGCGGCCCGGCGAACGGTTCAACCCCAACTACTGGCTGACATGCATCACCGTCGATCCCCGCCTGGCAGGGAAGACGCGGGACGATATCCGCCTGGCGTTGCTGGCCGACCATATCGAGTCGCGCCCCCTTTGGAAACCGATGCACCTGCAACCCGTCTTTTCCGGCCTCCCGTTCTATGGCAGCGGGGTCAGCGAACAGCTTTTCGAGACGGGGCTCTGCCTCCCCTCCGGCTCTTCACTGACGGACGAAGAGATAGAACAGGTGGTAAACGGCATAAAGTCATGCATCAACATCAACTAATTTTACTTTATATGAAAACACGATTTCTCACATGTTTCAGCGTGATATGCCTCTTGTTGTCGGCCGGTTTGCATGCACAGGTTTCACAGGAATGGATCGACAAGGCAAAAGCCGGTATGACGGATACGCGCATCCGCCCGGCAGAAACCCACCCCGGTACGCCGGACGGCGACAGGGAGGCGGCCTACGGACGGGAGGTGGCCTACGGACGGGAAACGGCCTCCCTCGAAGAACAGCGGATCGCCAACCTCCCCGGCACGGACGTCAAGGAGATCGTTTTCGGGCGGGAGATATTTACGAACAAGCAGCTGACCTTTGCCCCGGATTTCAACGCACCCACCCCGAAAGACTACCTCCTTTCCGCCGGCGACGAACTGGCCATCCATGTATGGGGAGACTCGGAGCTGAACCTCCGCCTCACGGTCTCTCCCGACGGCACGATCATCATCCCCGGGCTGGGGCAGGTTACGCTCAGCGGGCTGACCGTCGAAGAGGCCGGGGAGCATATCCGGCGCGAATTGGGGCGTATCATGTCCGGCCTCACCGGCGGCAGCGGGGCGCGGAGCCATGTCTCGGTAGGGTTAAGCCGGATACGCAGCATAAAGGTGCATATCGTGGGGGAAGCCGTTGCGCCGGGTACCTATACGTTGCCCTCGTTCGCTACGCTGTTCAATGCGCTGTATGCCGCCGGAGGGGTGAACGATATCGGCTCGTTGCGCAACGTGAGGGTATTCCGCCGGAGCAGGGAGGTCACCTGCCTGGATGTCTATGATTACCTGCTTCGAGGCCTTTACGATACCAATATCCGGTTGGAAGACAACGATATGATCATGATCGACACCTACGCCCAACTGGTGTCCGTCAGGGGTAAGGTGAAGCGGAACCGGATGTTTGAACTCCGCAAAGGGGAGACCTTAAAGCAGCTCCTGGATATGGCCGGAGGCTTTACCGGCGACGCCTGTACCGAATACCTCCGCATCAAGCGGAAAGCCGGCGTGCAGTATCAGTTGGCTACGGTCGCGAAAGAGCGCTTCGACACGTTCGTGATGTGCGACGGCGACTCGTGCATGGTCGATTCCGTGATCCCTTTTTATCAAAACAGGCTGCTCGTTACCGGCGCCGTCTGGCGTCCGGGAGAGTATGAGTTGAGCGGGGCGGTGCATACGGTCAGGCAGTTGATCGGGCAGGCTGCCGGACTGAAAGGGGACGAGTTTGCCGGACGGGCGCAGATTATCCGCCTGAACGCGGACTTTACGCATACCATCATCGCCGTAGACCTGCGCACCATCTTTAACGGAACGGCTCCCGACGTCGGCCTGCAAGCTGAAGACCGGCTGCATATCCCCTCGTTGTCCGACCTGAGGGAACCCTATACGATCCGGGTATGCGGAGCCGTCAATGCGTCCGATACGGTCTTCCCCTACAAACACAATATGACGGTCGAAGATGCCGTCGTCCTGGCGGGCGGCTTGCGCGAATCCGCCGCAACGATCCATGTCGAAGTGGCGCGGCGTATCAAGGCGCCCGCTTCCGAAGCCGCCGACGTAGGTAAAATCAAGGAATACCACTTTACGCTGTCCGACGGTATGCAGATACTTCCCGAAGCGGACACCCTTTTCACGCTCGAACCCTTCGACGAGGTCTATGTCCGCTTCTCGCCGGGCTACCAGGCGCAACAGGTGATCAGGGTCGAGGGCGAGGTTATGTTTGCCGGAAATTATGCCCTGACCGAGAATGAAACCCGCTTGAGCGACATCATCCGGAAAGCGGGTGGCGTGACGGCATTTGCCTACACCAAAGGGGCAAACCTGAAACGCCGGCTGACGGAAGACGAACTGCGCCGCATGGAGACACTGATGGAGATCAGCGCCAAACACCCGCAAAGCGACGAGAAGATCGAACCGGCCGCCCTCTCCATCCGCCGGTACCCCGTAGGGATCGACCTGCATAGCGCCCTGGCCAGCCCGGGAAGCGAAGATGACCTGATCCTCAAGGACGGCGACGAACTGTATATCCCCCAATACCAGGGTACGGTCAAGATCAGCGGATCCGTCGCCTACCCGAACAGCGTAGCCTACGGCAAAAACATGACCGTCCGCCACTGCCTCTCACAAGCCGGAGGGTATGACGGCTTTGCCTATAAATACCCGATCGTGATCTATATGAACGGAAAGGTGGCGACGACGCGGCGTACCCTGATCTTTTTCAAGCATTATCCCAAGGTGGAGCCAGGGTGTGAAATCATTATCCCCTCCGTCAAGCAGAAAGAGAAAACCAACCTGCTCGAAACGCTGAGCATGGGCAGTTCGATCACCTCCATAGCGGCGATGGTGATGTCGATGATCAATACAATCAGTAAATAACGGCGGCTATGGAAACAAATCAGGCCATAAGAGAGGAGAGCCGGGAGCGCGACATGATCGAGCTGGCGCAGACATGCTGGAAAGAGCGGAAGTTTATCGCTCTGGTGTGCGGCATAGCGGTGGTCGTCGGGCTGGCCGTCATATTCAGCCTGCCGGCGGAATACCGGACAGTCATCAAGCTGGCGCCGGAAGAGACGGGCGCCTCAAGGGGGATGAGCCACCTCGGCGGATTGGCCGCCATGACCGGCGTGAACCTGAATACGACGGGAACCACAGACGCCATCTCCCCCGTCTTATACCCCGACGTCGTGCGCAGCATCCCGTTTAACCTGAAGCTGTTCCCCCTGCAACTATCCGTCGGGGAAGCGCCCGCTCAGATGACCCTGTACGACTATATGCTCCATCACCAAAAGAAAGCGTGGTGGAGCCGCATCATACGTGCACCGCTGAACCTGGCCGGATGGATAAAGGGGCTTTTCAGCGAAAAGGGAGAGGCGGACGGCGCGGAGGCCAACCCTTTCCGGCTTACGAAGAACCAGGAAAGGGTGATCAGGGAACTGAAAGAGCGGGTGGTGGTTTCGGCGGATAAAAAGACGATGGCGGTGTCGGTGTCGGTCAGTATGCAGGATCCGGAGGCCTCAGCCGTCGTCGCCCGCGTGGTGGTCGAAAACCTGCAGGAGTACGTCACAGACTATCGTACGCAAAAGGCGAAGCAAGACTGTGCATTTACCCGCGAAGCCTACGAAGAGGCCAAAGCCGTCTATTATAAGGCGCAGAAAGCCTCAGCCGCTTTTGAAGACGCCAATAAGCACATCATCTCAGCCGGCTTCCGGACGGAACTGGAACGGCTGCGCAATGAGATGCTCCTGGCCTTTAACGTCTACAACAGCCTGGCGCAAAAACTGGAGCAGGACAAACTGAGGGTGCGCGAATCGACGCCCGTCTATACGGTCATCGAACCGCCCACCATCCCCCTGGAGCCCTATTCCCCCTCAAAGGTGATGATCCTGTCGGGTATGCTGATCCTCGCCTTTTTCGGGTCGATCGGCTATATCCAGTTAAAAAGAACAGGTATATACGGACTCATTCCCACACGCATCGGCGACGGTTAACGTCAGCGTATGGCGTCCGGGCGTGAGGCGGGTTTTGTCGAAGCGGTATCGGATCGACGCCTTTTTCCCGTCCATCTCAAAGAGGGCGAAGCGGCCGTCTATCTCGCCGCGGTAGGAGGCGATGCCGCTCAGGTTGTCGGTAATGCGGAAAGCAAGCTGTTGATCCCTGCTCCATGACGCCGCATGGAGAGGCGTAATGACGGGCGGCGCCGTATCGGGAGCGATGGTATACGTGCCGAAATCCAGTATCTCCGCATCGACCCAGCCATGGCGGTAGGCGCCGCCAACCCACGAGAGACGGTTGCCCTGCTTGCGGACAATGCCGTACTTCCGCTTGTCGGCAAGCGTATCGGCGAGGAGGCGGAGCGACAGCCTTGCCGCGCGGTGCAGGGCGACGGTGCGGTGGTGCAAGGTGTGGCAGGGTGCCAGCGCCGTGCTGTCTTCTTCGACGGAATACCGGAAATAGAGGTCGTCATACAAAGCGCCTGCCGGGATGTGCAGCCGGATCCCCTTTGTGCCGAAACGGTTGTCGCTCTTCCAGTGAAAATACTCCGCCCCGTCCGTCTCCGGCGCACGGACGGGCTGCTCCTTTCCCTCGATCCATACCGGAAGCTCCGTGGCATTGCCAAAGGCATCTTCCAGGTGATAGACAAGATGGTAGGTGCGCTCTTCGTCGATGTGGATAATCCCCGCGTTGCGGCTACGGATGAAGCGCAAGCGGTTGCCCGGCTCCACAAAGCTCTTCATATAAAAGGAGCGGTGGTCTTTCCACTCTTCGTAGTCAATAAAGCTGTTCAGGTACCGCGTCTCCGAAAAGGCAAACCGGTCGATCTCGCTTTGGAATGCCGTCTGGCTGTCTGCTTTCAGGGTGATTCTTCGCACGCCGAAGATATTCCCCGTCCCATCCATATAGTCGTAGGCTTTCACCGCCAGTGCGATGTCTCCCCATGCTTCGATCTTTCCGGTGATGGCCTGTTTCCCGTTTTTGGCCGTGACAAGTTTCAGCTTCTGCTTTTCTCCGCTGCCGTTCACCACGCCGCGTCCCTCGACGGGATAGAGCATGACGCCCTGAATCTTCGGCGGACGCCGGTCGGTCAGCCTCCCTTTGTAATAGTCGACAGGATCTACGACCTCTTCCGTCTCCGTGAGGCGTACTTCAAAATGCAGATGCGGCCCGCCGGAACTCCCCGAGTTCCCGCTCAGCGCAATAACGTCGCCCTTACGGACGGGAAACTGCCCGGGCGCAGGCCAAAGGTTCACATCAAAACGCTCCGCACGGTATTGCTCCTCTTTCACATAAGCGGAAACGCTGTCGGCAAACCGCTGCAAATGCCCGTAGACCGTCGTCGTCCCATCAGGATGGTTAACATACAGCACATTCCCATAACCCCACGGACTCACCGACACACGCGCAATATATCCATCCTGCACCGCACGGACAGGTTTCCCCTCCGCCCCCTGTGTCTTAAAATCAATCCCCGAATGGAAATGGTTGTTCCTCAACTCCCCGAAATTCCCGCTCAACAGCATCGGAAAATCAAACGGATTCCCAAGCGCCTGCCCCATAACGGCCAACGCCCCCCCCACAAAACAAAAGAGCCCTACTACTATCGCTTTCATCATACAAATATGCAGAAATATCTCGACAAATAGCGCAAAAAGGGGTGTATTTCAAATGGTCGTTTTTCAAATGGTTGTTGTTTTAACACAAAGGGCACAAACGGATAAAAGTGTTTCTCGTATTGATGAAGACGGTATCGGGAAATTTGTTACGGATTTCATTGGACAAAAATAAATACAACAGATATGGACAACGAAACCAAATCAATTCACGAATTTGACGTCAATTTAATCTGCGAATCGAAAAAGGATATATCTTTGCACCATCGAATAATTAAAAAATAAGTAACGATGAAGACAGAAAACATTGCTGCACAGGCAGCACAAACAGGAAGCAGCGGAGAGAATGCCGGAAAGTTATGCGCAATAAAAATCTGAAATTTCCGAAAAGTCGCCCCGCGTCCATGCGGGGCGAGGAAAAATATGATAATTGTATATAACAAAAACCTTTTTTGCAATCAAAGTCACGCACCTTATAAAAACAAAATATGTCAGATATTATAAAAAAAGATATTGAACCAATTATTGCCGAGGATAACAATTTATACGAATTTTCAAGGAATTTAATAATCAGTTCCCGAAAAATTGTTTACCAGACTGCCAATTTTCAGATGGTTGAAACCTACTGGAAAATTGGCGAAAAGATTGTTGAAGAGCAGGGTGGAGATATTTATGCAAAATATGGCGAGGGTTTGCTAAAATCAGTTTCGGCACGATTGCATGCCGAATTTGGAAAAGGCTTTACTTACGTCAATCTAACCAATATGCGCAAATTTTATCTCCAATTCCCCAATATTTACGCACTGCGTAAAGAATTGAGTTGGACGCATTATCGTTCACTTATTCGAGTTGAAAATCCGAAAGCCCGCGAAGTTTATATGAACGAAGCCGCCGATAACACTTGGAGTACTCGTTTTTTGGACGAGCAGGTCGATAAACACTTTTACGAAAGACTGATTGCAAC
>JAISRY010000210.1 GCA_031273385.1 Tannerellaceae bacterium
TATATCGGCGAACGCGAAGCCCGTGCTGCCCACCTCTATGTGTTTGAAAAGGCGATAAAAGAGGGGAATGCCCATTCCGTCATGGCCGCCTACCATGAGATCGACGGCGTGCCTGTGGCAGGGAACAGATGGCTGCTGACCGACGTGCTGCGCAAGGAATGGGGTTTCGAGGGGTTTGTCATCTCGGATTTAGGGGCTATTGCCCTCCAATACAACAAACACCGCACGGCAGCTACCGAAGAAGAGGCGATTATCTCTTCGATCAACGCAGGACTGAATATGCAATTCTACGATTTCCCACACGAAAAATATGCCGCCGCGATTCTCTCCGGCGTAAAAAGCGGAAAGATATCAACCGAAACGCTTGACCGTGCCGTTGGTGAGATCCTACGCATGAAGTTTGAATTGGGGCTTTTCGATGACCCCTATACCGATACGGCTTTGGTAGCCCGGGTGCATCATTCGCCCGAGCACCGCAGGCTGGCTTACGAGGCCGCCCGGTCGTCCATTGTGTTGCTGAAAAACGACCGTGGGACGCTGCCTCTCCGTCGGGATGTAAAAAAGATCGTGGTAGCAGGCAAGCTGGCCAACGCGTCGTCGCTGGGCGGCTATTCGCCACGGGGCGCACATGGCGTCACGATCATCGAAGCATTGAAGAAACGCTTCGGTAATACAGTGGAAATAGAATGGCTGAACGGCGATATCTCACCCAATTTCACCGATATCCCCACCTCCGCATTTTCCCGCGCAAAAGGGGAGGGGGAGGGCGTTGATGTCGACTATTTCAACAACCTGGACTTTTCCGGTACTCCCGCCCATACCACCGTCGAACCCAGCCTGTCGCACTATTGGCATAACCTCAGCCCTGCGCCGGGAGTCAATCCCGAACCCTTTGCCGCACGTTTCAGCGGTAAGATTCACGTGACGACCAGCGGTATGTATGAGTTCAGCCTGATCGCCAACAACTACGGACGGCTCTATTTCGACGGCAAATTAGTCCTCGACAACTGGACGGACAAACTCACCGAAGTGACCACCACCGCACAGATATACCTCGAAAAAGGCCGCGAAGTACCGGTGGTCTCCGAATATGGGAAAGTGAGTGATTTCGCAGGACAGCGCATTAAATGGAAATACGTAGGCGGCGCTTCGCTTGCCGAGATGAACCGCCGGATCACACAAGCGGCAGCCGGAGCCGATGCCGTCATTGTAGTTCTCGGGGAAAGCGCCGATGAAGTAGGAGAGGCAAAAGACCGTCACGACCTGCATTTGCACGGGATAGATATTGATATGGTCAAAGCCGCCGCAGCCTCCGGCCGTCCGGTGACAACGGTGCTGCTGAACGGCCGTCCGCTGATCCTGAACGAGATCAACGACGTCTCGTCGGCTATCGTCGAAGCATGGTTTCCCGGAGAGGCGGGAGGCGACGCTATTCTCGACGTACTATTCGGCGACTACAACCCATCGGGCAAACTGACCATGAGTTTTCCGCGATCAATGGGGCAACTCCCCGTCTATTATTCCCGCAAAAGTTCGGCGTCGCGCGCGTCGATAGACGGAAGCCCCGAACCGCTCTACCCATTCGGCTATGGATTGAGCTATTCGACGTTTGCCTATTCCAACCTGACAGTCACACCAGAGCATCCGACAGTTAACGACGAGGTATTGGTTTCGCTGGATGTCCAAAACACCAGCGAAAGGGACGGAACGGAAGTGGTACAACTATACCTCCGCGACGTCGTCAGCAGCGTAACGACGCCCGAAATAGCCCTGAAAGGCTTCTCACGTGTCTTCCTGAAAGCCGGCGAAAAAAAGCGGGTAGAAATGCCGCTAACCCCCGAACATTTCTCCCTGCTAAACATCGACATGAACCGCGTCACCGAACCAGGCGACTTCGACCTCCTGATCGGCAGCTCATCAACAGATATCCGCCTGAATCAGAGGATTACCCTAAGCCCTTGAGGTCAAGCTTCATATTGTAGTTATAGTACCTGTCTTTTTTGAAATCGACGTAGCCTTCGTCTATTATGTTGAATCCTAATCGTGAATAGAAGCGTACATTTTCGGGGAGTTGGGTGGTCAATCCAAGTAAATTGCAGGTGGAATCAGAAGAGGTAAGTTCCTGAATAACAGATTTTATCGTATAGGAGCCAATCCCTTTGCCTCTGTATTCTTTTTTGATGACCACCATGGATAGATAATGGTATTCGGACGCTTTTATTGATTCTTTCAGCACGTTCTTATTGCAACGATCTAAACTCAGCGTCCGAATCAAAGGAGTCAGCCCAAACGTTAATATAAACCCCGGAATGTCAATTTTTGAATAGATAAAGAGACTACTTTTTAGCCCTTGGGGTGGGATTAACGTAAATGTGCCAACTATTTTTCCGGTATTCTTTTCTTTCACCACACGTGTTAAGGCCTGTTTTTCGTTGTGAATAAAAAGATTAGCCCTGAATAACCATAACAAACCATCTTCTAATTGATTCTTCTTTTTAAAGATGATGGAATAGGCCGGATTCGTTTTGAAAGCATCAGTTAATATCCCCGCGACTTCATTTATTTCCGAATGTCGGATTTTCTCAATGAATAGCTGCTCATTCATACATTTCATATATTAATATTAAACATAATGGTCATTATCGGTATCAAGTGGCCATTTTAGATGTTGTTCCTGATATCATATTTCTATCAAATCTATCTCCTGATTGTTATATGTCCGCCAGAAATAGAATTCCTTGTTCAAACCGTCATTAAAGTTCGCTTTCAGGCGTTCGCTAATCAGGTAGTTTTCCCACAATGCACCTACATCCAGCCTTACGGCCAACGGGGTGAAATTGCCGATGATGGCATTGCGGATGCCGTTATCGTAAAAATACCATTTCCCGGCTTTGGCCACCTCTTTGCGCAAGTTACGGGAATAAGCGCCCAAGCGGTAAACGACGAATACTTTGGATAACAGGTCGAGGTATTTTTCGACCGTCGTTTTGCTCATCCCAAGTTGCCGCCCCAATTCATCACAGGACACTTCATTACCCATCTGGAAAGCAATCAGGCGGAGCAGGTTTTTCATTTTTGCGGAATTTTTCAACCCGTCGATAGCCAATATGTCTTTCAACAGGTATGCCCCTACAATATCCCGCAGGTAATCGGTTTTACGCTCAAAACTCTCCATCATAACCACCTCAGGATAAGAACCGTAGATTAAGCGCGACTCCAAATTCTGCCGGGTTTCCAGCCTTGTTTCCTTTTGCGCTATCTCCTTTTGGGAAAACGGGGTAAGCAGGAACTGCGTACTCCTACCCACCAGCGGCTCCCCCGCTTTATTCTGCAAGTCGAATGATGATGAACCGCTGGCAATCACACGGATACCCTCTACCTCATCGACGATCAGTTTAAGGATATTGCCTATATCGGGGATGCCCTGCGCCTCGTCTATGGCCAACAGGTCGATGCCCTCCAGTAAATGCCTGTAGTTGGCCGCGGTACGGTTTTCCAATAGGGCAAGCGTATCGTAATCCTCCCCGTTGAGAAACATTGTCTTTCCGGGGTATTCCTTGATCAGGCGGCGGAGCAATACGGTTTTCCCGACGCGACGCGCACCGAAGATCAATACGGCCTTACCCGGTGCGATCCTCCCTGA
>JAISRY010000221.1 GCA_031273385.1 Tannerellaceae bacterium
GGCGTTCGGACAGGACGCCGAAGCGGGTCATGTCGAAGTTCTGGAATCCCATGCGGAAAACTTCCGGCGAACGTTCCGACACGCGGAAATCGCCGGCGGCAGGGTCAACGAACGACACCCTGGATACGATGGCGTTCGTATCCGTACCGTATTTCAAGGACGTCCGGTAGGAGAGGCTGTCGGTAAAAATATTGCAGTCGATGAGCGTCCCCTGTATGTCCTGTCCTCCGACCGTTTCGTAGGGCAGCATGACGATGTTGCGCGTGAACACCGTTCCGTTCTCCCGGAACCATACGTGGCGGTAGAAGGTATTGTTGATGAGGATATTGTTTTCCACCACGCGGTAGAAGCCTTCCCGGAGCTTGAGGCCTCCGTTGAGGCAGAGGTTGTTGTAGATATGGTAGTTCGAGGAGCCGTCGTCGAGGTCGATGTCCCACCCCCGGTCGCAGCGGAAGCGGTTGTTGCGGATGACGACCGTTTCGAGGGCGTCTCTCAACACTAATGCCCGGTAGCCGTTGGCCAGGAGGGAATCCATCTTCCCGACGTTCGGGTGCCAGTAGCGGTCTCTGCCCCAGGAGTTGAAAGAGCCGTGGTCGCCGGTTTCCCTGACGGTATTGAAGATGTCGTTAAACTCCAGCAGGTGCCCTCCCCAGGTGCCCTCGCTGATGTTGATGCCGGCGCGCGGGGTGTCGTAAATGCTGTTGTGGCTGATGGTGATGGCGCGGCACATGGAGAGTTCCACGCCGGTGATCTGCTTTTCGAACATCCCGATGCGGTGGATCAGGTTGTCGTGTACGCGGCAATGGGCGGGGTAGTTGCCGGTTTTCGGCCCGGGCTGCCTGTCCATCTCTTCGGGAGCGACGAACAGGTTGTATTCGAAGCTGGGCGAACGGACGGCGCCGGGGTCTCCGACGAAGCATACGGCGCTTGCCCCGATGCGGCTCAGGTGCGAACCGGAGACTTCACAGTCGCGATTGTAGTTGCTGAAGAAGACGGCGTTGCCTCCCAGGTTGTAGAGGTTGGCCTCTTTCAGCGAACATCCCTCGGCGCCCTCGAAGAGGATGGCGCCGCCGCGGTAGATCGTCCAGTCTGAGCGGAGCAGCGGTTCGTAAGCCTCCATAAACGTGCGGCGTGTCTGGGTAAAGTCGATGCCCTGCAGGGTGACGTTGCGTACGGGGCGGCTTTCGCTGCCGCGCAACTCGATCAGGTGTTTGAGCTGCGGCGATTCGAAGAGGGCTTCCCCGATGTTTTCGCCGGAGAGGGGATAATAATATAATGTAGATTCCTTTTCGTCGTAAAACCATTCGCCGGGAGCGTCCAGCTCTTCAAAGATGTTCTCGACCATGCGATTTTGCTTGTGAATCCCGTATTGGCGATTGTTTTGCCATCCGCCCTCGAGGGAGAGGTTGCCCTTTTTGTCCTTTCCGGTGATGCGGTAGTGGAAGTCGCCCCAGTCGTGGCTGTGCATGGCGTGAAGATAACCTCCGGCGGGGTTCTTCCATCGTTTCACCCGTTCGGGAGCGGTGGCCTCTTCGGAGGTACCGTTGAAGCGGATCGCCTCGGGGTCGAAGTCCGGGTAGCGTGCCTGATGGCGTATCTCGCCGTTTACGAGAAGCATATCCATGATGGGCGCACCGTCGACACGGGCCTTAAAGACGCCGCCACGGAAAGGCTGCCAGCTGAGGTCGAGCGCGACGCCGCCACTGACGACGGGACGTTCGCCGCCACATCCGGGGCCGGCACAAATGGTGAGCCGTCTATCCTCGTTACCGTCGGCGGCGGTCAACACGACAGGTTCGGTCAAGCGGTGGACACCCTTGCCAAGGAAGATAAAGACGGAAGCCTCCGTCCCGCGACGGGCTTCCTCCAACGCCCTGGTAATGGTACGAAAAGGCGTAGCAACGCTACCGTCGGCAGCATCGTCGCCGGCAGGCGAAACATAAATGGTCTTCGGATCTGTCGCCGAATGATACGGATATTCCCTTGCTCCGGTGGCATCGGCGCAAACCGGAAACACAACATTGAAAAACAAAAACAGTAAAAGCAAGCCTACATTCGGTTTCATGGTAATTTCTTTTGTCGGTACAAATATAACGTTTATATTTCAAAGTCAACATGGAATTTATATATTAGGGTGCATCCTTTTCCGAAAGAGTATGCATACTTTCCCGAAAAAGGATGCATACTTTTTGGGAAGAGGATGCATACTTTTCCAAATGCGCAGGGTGTATTTGACCGGAGGGTCGATTTTCAATTCAACTTGTCGCTATTTTATTTCAAAGATCTCTTAAGCCCGGAGGGCGGAATTTTCATAACCGCAGGTCAACGACCTTCGGGAGATGGCAACCACACTAACACTGCCTGAAAGGCAGGACTGCGTTATATCTTAAAAGATTATCCTGCCCGCAGGTCGCTGACCTGCGGTTATGAAAATCATGCCCTTCGGGCACTACCGCCAAATACTCTTATAATGACGACGAATCGCAATCGCCTGAAAATCACATAGTATCCGTCATTGCGAACGCAGTGAAGCAATCCAGATGTGCGACACACAGACGCACTCCTGGATTGCTTCACTACGTTCGCAATGACGGATACTGCCTGATTGTAATCGGATGGAAATCAAGCAATCGCCGTCATTTCCCTTTTTGATAAACGCAGATTACTATACATCAATATCAGGCTTCGAGAGGCTCAGCTACCGCGACAAGTTGAATTGAAAATTGACCCTCCGGTCAAAGG
>JAISRY010000005.1 GCA_031273385.1 Tannerellaceae bacterium
ACTACCAAGCAACAACAACTTACCAACGGCGAAAAGGAGAAACACGCCAAAACGCATAGACAACCTACCGCCATCACCGCATACAATATACACATACGGCATCGCGGAGACGCTTACTCGGAAGATGATCCCCCTTTGCGCCAACGTTCACCAAGGTTCACCCTCCCTTCACCACATCCGTTTGTCATCCAGGCCGTTACACGAAAGGTGAAGGGGTGAAAGCAAAAAACGCAAAACTTTATTGGGGGCTTTTTGCGCCTTTCTCCTGTCAGAATCAGGATTTTAGCTGACCACATGTTCACTCTCAACGCTCAATTCTCAACCCGGAAAGCGCTCAACTCGGAAAGTCCAGCGTCAGTTGGGCGTTTTCGGGGGGTGGGGCGGGGTCGTCGTTGTTGCTGACGTAGAGTCCCATGAGGCGGACTTTCTTGGCGGCGAGGTCGACGGATTTGAGCAGTCCCCGCGACTGCTCCCAGAAGAAGCGGAAGTCTTTGATGACGTCGGGGAATGTGCGGCTTTTGGTGGTCACTTCGAAGTCGGTATATTTGATTTTCAGCGTCAGGGTGCGGCCGTAAAAGGTTTCCGCTTCGATACGTTCCCATGCACGGCGGCCGATATGGTATAGTTCGATGATCATCTTTGTGGAGGCCTCCAGGTCGGTATCAAAGGTGTTTTCCGCGCCGATGGATTTGCGCAGGCGGTTGGGGTTCACTTCGCGGGTGTCGATGGCGCGGGCGTTTTCGTAATAGGTATGCCCCGCTTTCCCGAAATGATGGACTAAGCGCTCTTCGCTGAACTGCTTCAGGTCGGCTCCCGTATGGATACCCAGGCCGTGCATTTTCCGGGCGGTGACTTTCCCTACGCCGAAGAAACGCTCTATCTCCAGCGATTCGACAAACCGCTCCGCCTCTTCGGGGCGTATGACGAACAGGCCGTCCGGCTTTTTGTAGTCCGACGCTATCTTGGCCAGGAACTTATTGAGCGATACGCCTGCCGAGGCGGTCAGCCCGGTCTCCTGGCGGATCCGTTTCTTTATCTCGCCGGCGATGATCGTGGCGGAGGGCATGTTTTTATGGTTCTGCGTGACGTCCAGAAAGGCTTCATCCAGCGAAAGCGGTTCGACCAGGGAGGTATATTCGAGGAAGATCGCCATGATCTGCTGCGATACCTCCTTGTATACCTCAAAGCGCGGCGGCACGAAGATCAAGGAGGGACACCGCTTCACCGCCGTCTTGGAGGGCATCGCCGAGCGGACGCCGTACCGCCTGGCTTCGTAGCTTGCGGCGGCCACTACGCTCCGGCTTCCGGGATAGCCTACGGCCAGCGGTTTCCCCCTGTATTGGGGGAAATCCCGCTGCTCGACGGAAGCATAAAAGGCATCCATGTCAATATGTATGATCCGGCGCATGGCTATTTGAGCCCCATCGCGTTGAGCAGGGGCAGGCTGACCGTAAAGCCGACGGCGTCGTACCTGCCTTTTTCCCATCCTACGAATACGCCTACCCGGATGGCATCCTGGATGCCCACCGAATAGCCCAGCTCCAGGTGATTCTTTCCGGGAATCCACAGGGTGGCGGCGTGCAGGGATTCGTTGAACAGGTAACTTTGCAGGAAAGGAAGATGTTTGAGCAGCAAATAGTCGGACGTATACGTCAGATGGGCGTCCAGCCATTGCTTGTTCGTCGAATAGCTGTAGTTGTCCAGCAAAACGAAGCTATTCAACAACGAATGGGCGGTTACGTACAGCTCATTGGCATTGAAATGCCTGTAATCCGGAAAATAGATCTCTTTCGTGGAGATGAATTTCCCCACATTCACGGTATAATACAGGTTGGAGAACAGGTTTAGCTTCACCCGCTGCCTGACGCCCGCCTCTATCTTGTCGAAATTCGAGGAGCGGCGGCTACCGGTCGGGATGCCTTTCCCGTATTGCAGGGAGAGGGTCGGGTAGGCGGAATGGTCATATATTTTCCTGCCGTTTCTCACGCGGTAATAGTAGCGGGGCGTATATTCCAGCAGTACGGCGGCTCTCAGCGCATCGTTGTCGCGCATGGGAAGAAGCTGTCCGGCCGGGATATTGTCGGAGGGCTCTCGCTTGGAGAAGCTATAGGAGGTGCGGTTTTCCAGCGCATTCCGTTTCTCGTACAAAAAGAATGACACGAACTTCAGCCCGTTGGCCAGGTCGACTTTGTTGGTCGCCTCTACGAACCTTTTCTGGTAAAATTTCACCGGGTTTGTCGCAAAGAACAGTGAAGCGATCGAATTGACTATGCGCAGGTCGCTTCCGTACCTGTTGTAATCGCCCGTCGTATTTCCTGCCGACAGGGTAAGCTCCCCGCCGCGCATCGGGGCGTAGTTGTAGGTGACGTCAAGCTGGCTGTTCACCGTCTTGCGTGCCGTGACATAATGCACCGAGGGGGCGATGGCCAGCGACTTTGTCTTGGAAAGGTCAATGCCGAGCGAAAGACGCTGCCCCAGCCATAGGCCATCCACGAAGTTGTATTCGGGGACGGCGCCCAACAGTCCGCCGTAGGTGAGCCGGCATTTCTTTCCCAACCGCCGGCTGCCGCCCATGAACGTTTCCCCCAGCCAGCCCGTTCCTCCGGTGGAGACCGTCACCTCGACGCGCCCCGAATCGCTTTTCAGTTTGTACGGCTCTTTCCGCCGGTAGCTCTCCTCCTCTTCGGGGCGCAACGGCAGGTTACGGATCTCCGCCCAATAGAGTGAGTCGCGTGATTTGGCCAGCGAATCGACCGTCACTTTGATATCCGAAGAGGCCTTGATGATCTCCAGGGATTCGCGCTCCTTTTTCTTCTCTTCCGGCTCGACGGCTTCGGTCATCAGTTTCGCCATTTTATAGGCTTCGCGGGTCGACAGCTCCTCTTTGTCGGCAAGCGCTTCCAACTGTTGTTGCGCTTTCTGCTGCTTTTTTTGCTGCTTTTCGGTTAGTAGCTTCTTCGTCTGCGGTTTCCCGGCAGCAGGCTTTTCCGCTGCCTGGACGGGAACTTCCGTTTTGTGGACGAGCGTTTGTTCTTCATTCAGTTCGACCTCCTTATACTGTATGGAGGCATAGTACCGACCGGCGGCTTTTAGCCCCATAATACTGAGATCCATATCTATATCGTACGCGATGGGGAGGAAAGCGGCGGGCTTGACTTCGGTGTAGTTGGCCTTGAAATGGACGGTCACGCCAAACTCCGACGCTTTCAGGTCTGCGCTGTACACATTCCAGCTGTCTTCGAGGATGTACAACCAGCCGGTGACCAGTTTGCCGTTTTTCTTCTTCGGCTGTACCCGTATCTTGTTGACGAGATGGGCGCCCTCCGTCGTCGTCCCCTCATAGACGAACGTATAATAGGTAAACGCCCCGGGCGACAGGGGCGATATCCGTCCGAACGCTTTCGGGTCGTAAATATTGACCGTCATAATGTCCATCGGGTTGCTGGCCTCCATCTCGGTGGGTATGGTGGTAGAGAACGCCACGATATTTTCCTTATAGATATTGGGGGCGGTAAAGGTGATTTCGCTCTGCGACTCGACGACGAACAGTTTCCCCACGATCTCTTTCATCTCTTTCTTGCTCTCTTCGCCGGCGGCGATCCTCAGCAGGGCGGGGATCTTCTCGATCTTGCCCGACCCTTTCATGTAAATCTCCGACTCATACCGCTTCACCTGATGGAGGTAGAAAGGCGCCATGGAGATCGCTTTCCGCATAATGGCATAGGCGGGGTCTTCCCTCTTTTTGGAGACGATGACCTCCCGCAGCTTGTATACTTTCTGTTCCAATTCCACCGTGACGGCCACCGACGGTTTGTCCACGACGACCGTCAATCTCTTCCGCTCATACCCCAGCGAACTGAACTCGCAGGTATAGCTACCCTCTTTCAACGAGGCCTGGAATACCCCCAGGTCATCCGCCATAATCCCCTGCGCCGTTTCGTGTATATACACCGTAGCGTTGGGGACGGGCGCTCCCCCCTTATCCACAATCTTACCCTTTACCAATTGGGCTGACAGGTCGAAAGCCAGGGTCGTGCAGAAAAACAAAACCGGTAACAATCTTTTCATTGGATCCGTTTATAAGTTAAATCATCTATATAAGGAACGCGCGATCCCCATCTCCAGCCCGCGCAATTCCGCCAACCCGCGAAGCCGTCCGATACAGGAATACCCGGGGTTGGTCTTCTTCTTCAGGTCGTCGATCATCTGGTGGCCATGGTCGGGACGCATGGCGATGGAGCAGCCGCGCCGCTGTTGCAGGGCAAGGAGCGCTTTCATCACGCCGTACATATCGACATCCCCCTCCAGGTGGTTGGCCTCAAAGAAATTTCCCTCCGCGTCGCGCTGCGTACTACGGAAATGGACAAAGTCGATCCTGTCGCCGTAGCGCTCCATGATACCGGCCAGGTCGTTATCGCTCCGCACACCGAACGAACCCGTACAGAGGCATAGCCCGTTGCTCCGGTTCGGGACGGCGTCGATCAGTCGTTGGAAATCGGTTTCCGTACTGAGGATACGCGGCAATCCCAATATCGGATAGGGAGGGTCGTCGGGGTGAATGACCAGCCTGACGCCCGCTTCGTCGGCTACCGGCGCTATCTCGCTGAGGAAATAGACAAGGTGGGTACGCAACCTTTCGGCGTCAATCCCCTTGTAACGCTCCAGCTCGCCGCGGAACTGATCGATCGTAAAGCTCTCTTCCGATCCGGGTAGGCCGGCGATCATGTTGCGGGTCAGCCGGTAGCGCTCTTCGTCGCTCATCGCATCGAACCGCGCCTTTGCTTTCGCTTTCTCCTCTTCGGTATATTCCGCTTCGGCTCCGGGGCGTTGGAGGATATACAGGTCGAAAGCCACAAAAGCCGAACGCTCAAAGCGCAACGCTTTCGAACCGTCCGGCAAGGTATAGGCCAGGTCGGTACGCGTCCAGTCCAGGACAGGCATGAAGTTGTAGGTGACGACACGTATGCCGCATGAGCCTAAGTTCCGTATACTCTCCTTGTAGTTCTCGATATACCGCCGGAAGTCGCCCGTCTGCGTCTTGATATGTTCGTGTACGGGCACGCTTTCCACCACGCTCCAGCGAAGCCCCGCCGCCTCTATGACCGCCTTTCGCTTCCCGATCTCTTCCGTTGTCCACACCTCCCCGTTGGGAATGTGGTGCAACGCCGTCACTATCCCCGTCGCGCCCGCCTGCCGGATATCCCACAAGCTAACCGGATCATCCGGCCCATACCAGCGCCATGTCTGTTCACATAAATACATACTCTATATAGCTATCGTTTTATTATTCGTCCATCAAATAGAAAAGGCATCGAATCCCCCGTCAACGGGAATAACCGTACCGGTCACAAACGCCGAAGCGTCGCTGGCCAACCATTGCAGCGTCCCCAACAACTCCTCCGGCCTCCCCAGCCTGCCGAACGGCGTATGGGCGACAATCGTATGGCAACGCGCCGAGGGCGTACCATCGGGATTGCTCATCAGCGCACGGTTCTGTTCCGTAAGGAAGAATCCCGGCGCCATAGCGTTGACCCGCAACCCCTCGCCAAACTTAACGGCCAGTTCGCCCGCCATATATTGCGTAAAATTACTGACCGCAGCCTTGGCGCACCCATAGCCTACCACACGCGTAAGCGGACGCAAAGCCGATTCGGACGAGATATTGATGATACTCCCTTTCTTCTGCCCGACCATTACTTCGGAAAAGACCATCGTCGGCAGCACCGTCCCGAACAGATTCAGATCCACCACCCTGCGGAAAGCGTCGACATCGAGGTCAAAGATCGTTTTATCGGGCGGAATAGTCGCCCCCGCCTGATTCCCGCCGGCCAGGTTGACCAACACATCAATCCGCCCATATATTTGCAGAATATCATGCCGGTTCCGCTCCAGCGTTTCCCGGTCTAACACGTCCGAAAGAAGAAACAACGCCTCCCCTCCATCCGCCTTAATCCCGGCAACCAGCGCCTCTCCCAACTCCGCATTACGATCCAGCACGACCACCCGCGCCCTCTCTTTCGCCAAATGCCTGGCCATACAACCCCCAAGCACACCGCTACCCCCCGTCAAAAGGATAACCTTATCCTCTACACTAAATAATTCGTTCATTTTCTCCTTTATATAATATGATGATAATCTACACTCCGGCAAATATAGAGCAAAAACTTTACAATCCAATACATTCACTATCCGTTATTTCAAGGCACGTAGGCTACGCGGAAGCCGAGGTGGATTTTGGTGTCGGAGGGGGATTCGGCGAAGCGGCTGGCGGAGCGGCTGAAGGAGGCTAACATGTTCCAGCTTCCGCTTCGGCGGACGCGCTTGTTTTCGCCATTGTACCAATCGCTGCACCACTCACAGACATTCCCGTGCATATCATACAAACCCCAGGCGTTCGGCGACTTTTCTCCTACGGGATGCGTCGTGCTGCCGGCGGAGGGGTAATACCAGGCGTAGTTTTCCAACAGGTTTACGTCGTCGCCAAAACACCATGCCGCCTGACTTCCCGCACGACAGGCATATTCCCACTGCGCTTCCGTCGGTAGGGTCATCCCGACCCAGTCGGCAAACGCCTTTGCGCCGTACCACGTGACGTGAATAACCGGATGCGTACCCATGCCGTTCACCGGCTTCCACTCGTTATTGTCCCATAGTAGTCCCATTACGGTATTTTCCACGATCAATAGCTGGTTGCCATAACCGTCTACTATCCCCTCTCCGTCGCTTCCGACGCCCTCTGCGTTCAGGAACGCCGCGAACTCGGCGTTTGTCGTTGCGTAGCGGCTGATATAGAAATCATCGCTGATGGTTACCTCGTGCAAGGTTTCGTTCGTACCGCGCCCTACCTCCTCGTCCAGACTACCCATCATGAATGTACCTTTGTTGATCAATTCCATACTCATGGGGATGGGGGAGGCAGGTAAAGGAGGCGCAGGCGTCGGCCCGGGCTTCTCTTCATCGAAAGGGATATCGTCGCCATGCTCCGTATTCCAGGGGGTGGCAACGCCGGAAAGGCCTGCCGATCCGTCGGATACCGAGACGGTGTAGACGTATCTATACCCGGCTTCTATGCCGGTGAAACCGGCGACGGGCGGCAAGGTGGCGGCGTACTCCTTTCCGTTCAGCATAATGCGGAGCGGGACAGGCGTCGCCGTAATGTCCGTCATCGGCAGGACGATCGCTTCCGCTTT
>JAISRY010000039.1 GCA_031273385.1 Tannerellaceae bacterium
GGGAAAGCCCTCGTGCAACGAGCCGACATACGAAAATCCCCCGCCGGGGCATACGACGGCGAATGGCGCGTCCGGCTGCCCGCGGTAGAAGAAGAGGCCGGTATTCCTTTTCGCCGGCGCCTGCTGTTTTTCCGCTTCGGAGTAGATGTCGTAAAAGATCGTTTTACCGCCGTTCGCTTCGTCAATCATGTGGTTCAACGCCCCGACGACGATGTCCGGCCGGACATTGCCGTGGTAGGGCATCAGGGAGGCCACGTCGGAAATAGGCCTGTCGTAGTATGACGTATTGTTGTCATGGGCTAAAAGCAGATCGCCAAAGCCCTCAAATGCCGGGTGGTTCACGATGTCGCGGATATAGTCGGCTGTCGTCAGATGCGCTTCCATACTGCCATTATTTTCGTTATTATCTTCATGCCAAAACCACAGGAGCCCATTGTAGGTGTATTCCATCGACGCACGGCCATCGTGGGCGTATCCCTCTTTGACGCGGTACGCGAAATTCCCGTCCCGCTCGTTGTCGGCTTCGGTGAAGTAGGGGGAATTTCGCATCCTGTTTACCCTGTTCCCGTCGTATGAATAGGCAAAATCCGCCGTCCCGGTGATCACCCATACGAAGTAGTCGCCCTGGTCGCGATCCTTAGCCGCCGCAAAAATGTTGTCGTCGTCCAGCGAAGTGCCACAGCTCATAGGCAGGAAATACCGGAAGTAATCCAACCCGTACTGGAATGTCCGCCAGGTCGCCACCGAACCCATGGAAAATCCCCCAAACCCCCGGTGATCGCGCGACGCCATCAAATCTTCAGGTGATGTACTCTGCGCGTAGGTTGAATAGGCGCTTTCTGCCGCCGGAATGAGGTCGTTTAATAGCTCGTTATGGTAATTCCGGTTCAGTTCGAGCGCAAGGGAGAAATTTCCGCTGTCATCAGGACTTGTATTGTTGTACGTGGGGCAAATGATGAGAAGCGGCTGCATTTCCCCGCTCTCTATGGCGTGATCGATCACGTGCTTAAAGGCATTGGGTCGCCCGGGAACGCCGAGGGGCGACGTTTCATTGCCCCATCCGCCGTGCATCAGGTAAAAGGCGTTGTACCTGTTTTCCCGGGAGTAGCCATGCGGCAGATAGACGATGGCGCGTTTGGTCAATCGCTGGCTTTTCTGTGCGTAAGTCCTCGACTCGTAGGTTTCGTAGGTCAGCTCCACCAATGTCCCCTGCTGCGTTGCCGCCTGATAGTAGGCTTCGGGAATGGTTTCAAGCGCCTCAGGGATCGAAAGCGTTCCCTTTACCGTTATTCCCGTTGCCGCCCTGTTCCTCTGTGCCGCCGTTTTCTTCGACAACGACAGTGTCCGCCTTGTCCCCGTCGCACGCCAACGCCAAACTGCTGCACATCAACAGTATGATGAATCCAAAGCCGTTCATTTTACGTTTCATGATCATATAGTTTTGTCAATCCAATGTCATACTTGAAACCATTCTTTCGAGCTGTTCAAAAGGGACTTTGAAGAAGCGCTCTTCTTTATTGAGTGAGCGCATGGCGGCCATTTCTTCTTCGGTGAGGGCGAAGTCGAAAATACGGATGTTTTCCTTGATATAGTCGGGATTGGTTGCCCCGGGTATGACCGAAAATCCCTCCTGAATGTGCCAGCGGATAATGATCTGGGCAGGGGTTTTGTGGTGTGCGGCAGCGATTGCCGTGATGACGGGGTCTTTAAGCAGTACGCCCTGACTCATTGCGCCACCCAGCGGAAACCAACATTCCTGGATGATACCGTAAGGTTTTATCTTCTCCCGCATCTCTTTGCGCTGTGCATAGGGATGACATTCGATTTGCAGGGCGACAGGCTTGATTTTCATGTTATCGACGATGGCATGGAAAGCTTCGTCGCTGGCATCGAAATTACTGATTCCCAAAGCGCGGACCTTTCCGGTTTCAACGGCCTTTTCCATCTCTTTCCAGGCCGCGACATAATCGCCTATGGGCTGATGTATGTAAAGGAGGTCGATGTAGTCCATTTGCAGGCGCGCCAGCATTTTGTCGATGGATGCAAGGGTATTGCCGGTTGCATAATCGGATGGCCACAGCTTGCTTGTAATCCAAAATTCTTCGCGCGGAATGTCGCTTTCTTTCACCGCTTCGCCGATCGCGCTTTCATTGCCATAAGCGTGGGCGGTGTCCACATGGCGGTAGCCGTTCCGAAACGCCGTAAGGCAGGCCTCCTTAGCGACTTCATTCGACGGCGTATTAAAGGTTCCGAGCCCAAACTGAGGCATCTCCAGTCCGTTGTTCAATTTTAGCATAGGTACATTCATTTCCTGTGCATTTACGAGACTCCCGAATAGCAGAAAAGCGATCAGCGGGAGATAAATTCTTATCTTTTCCATTTTTTTAGGCAAAGGTAACGGCCTGAGGCGGATCGCATTTTATACAGATTACGGTATTCCCTACCAAAATTACTGATTTGTTCGGTGATGCTCTCGTAGAGAGCTAGCTATGTTGGCTCTCTACGAGAGCTATTTTTTCCCTATCTTCCGTGTAATCGTCCGGTTCCCGGAATCTATTTTCAGCAGATAAATGCCTGACGGGAAAGCGCCTACCTGGAGGTTGTTCCCGTTTGTTTGTGCCATGGTTGCGCCATTCATATTGATTAGGGTGAGTTGATTGACATCTCCCGATACGCTCAGCTTATCTCCTCCCGGAGACAGATAGACACGGTGGTCGTCTGTTTTTGGAAGATAGGCGTTGGCGGTCGGGCCGCTTTCAAGCGCGATCAGTTCGTACTGTTGGCTGCCCAGCCCGAGCGACGCTGCGTGCGTGAGGAGGTGCGTGCCGTTTTGCCCCTCGATGCGGCGGCGCAGGGAGGCGCTTTGGCGGGCGTCCGCTGCATAGACCAGGTCGACGCACGCCTTATCGAGCGCTACGGGATCGAGTGAGGCCAGGATACCGATGTCTCCCAGCTCCGGCGCGGCGGGCCTGCCGTTGCAGTCGCAGTCGACCGATAGGTTGTTCATGACATTGATATATACGATGTTTCCATCCATTCTGTTGATCACCGATCCGGAAGCTTCGGCCATGGATTCCAGGAAAGGATTTTGTGCGCCGCCCCAGGGGCTGGTACGGCTATTGCCTCCGCTGTGAATCCAGCACTTTCCGCTCGGAGAGGCAATGCCGATGGAGATATTTTTCAACGCGCCGCCGAAGCCGGCCATCGCATGTCCCTTGAAGTGGGAGAGGACGAGCAGGGAATCGTAATTGGCAAGATGAGCGCCGACAAAGTTTTCTGTGATCTGCCTCCCGTTGGGAAAGGGAAGGCTGATTTCGCCCTCCGCATCCAGAATGTCTACATTGGCGATGGCCGTAAACCCGCGTTCCGCCGCTA
>JAISRY010000149.1 GCA_031273385.1 Tannerellaceae bacterium
GATTGATATACTATTCTTGGCTGGATTGGCAGCTTTTTTTAACATGCTTTTCTTGTGTGTTTCAATTAATTGTGTAACACACACACACACACACACACACACACACACACACACACACAGATTCGTTAGTTTACAGATATTTTCCCTTATATATATGTTCGGCTTATTTCTCTTCGGGGAGGGTAAGCCGTTTTTTTTATGCCGTTTCGCATCATCCCCTGTGGCGAATGATCAGCCGCGGCAGGAGGGTTGTCGATATAGAGTACCGAAAAAGTGTGTTTATTAATTAATTAAAAGAGTGTTTATGAAAAGAAAGCTGACTTATTTTTTACTATGCTTCGCTGCAAGCATAGGGTTTGTAATGGCTCAGACCGTCAGGGTGACAGGAAAGGTCATCTCCGCTGATGACAATGAGCCGGTTATAGGAGCATCTGTTGTGGTCAAAGGGACGACAACGGGGATAATTACCGACCTGAACGGTGCGTTCAGTCTGGATGTTCCTGCGAGCGCTAAAACGCTGACCATCTCGTATGTGGGTATGATTACCCAGGATGTGCCGGTGAAACCTGTTTTGAACATCGTGCTGCAATCCAATGTTCACCAGTTGGGCGAAGTGGTTGTGGCGGCTTTGGGGATCAGGAAAGACGAAAAGATACTGGGTTATGCTGCCAGTACGGTCAGCGCGGACGATCTGGTGGCCGCCAAATCAGGGTCGGTCATGGAGGGGTTGAACGGTAAAGTAGCCGGGGTAAATATCTCCGGGTCAGGCCCTGCCGGGACGTCACAGAAAGTGCTTATTCGTGGGATATCCTCGTTCAACAGCAACCAGCCGTTGTATGTTGTCGATGGCGTCCCCATCACCAACAGCCGTATCGGGAATGACTATGCCGACTTCGGTAATACGGCGAACGACATCAACTCCGAAGACGTCGAGTCGGTCACCGTCCTGAAAGGCGCTTCGGCAACAGCCCTTTACGGTTCGCGCGCATCGAATGGGGTCATCATGATTACCACCAAGCGGGCTAAGGACGAGAAACTGACCATTTCTTACGACGGCGCCTTTTCCGCCTCCAATGTGCTGCGCGTGATGCAGACGCAAGACCTTTTCGGTCAGGGCTGGGGAAGTTGGGACCGTGCGGAGAACGGCTCATGGGGCCCGCGCCTGGATGGAAGAATGCACGAATGGGGATCGGATGAGCTGGAAACGGTCATGGAAAAACCATTCTCGTATGTGAAAGACAATGTCCGCAACTTTTACCAGACAGGTACGGAGATGAACAATGTAGTATCCGTACGCTACGGGACGGAACAGCTGGGGTTGTACGCCTCTTATGGCAACCTGACCTCCAACGGTATCCTGCCCAACAACGGCGATACCTACGCCCGCAATACTTTCTCGTTGCGCGGGAATGCCAAGGTGGATAAATTCTCTTTCGATATGACGATGAATTATGCCCGTAAGGATATCCGCCGTACGGAAAATATGGAGATAGAGCTGTTGCAACATGCTGTGGACGTAGACTATTCGGTCATGAAAGACTACAACGACGAACGGTATAACCTCGACAACTACTACACCTATTATGCGACGAACCCCTACTGGCTGATCGACAACAACTATTATAACTATCAGGACAACCATATTTACGGGAAAATAGAGATGTCGTATGATATCCTGAAAGGGCTGAAAGCGACCGGACGTATTGGGGGCGACTTCCTGAACTACGGATCGGAAAATGTCAATGCGAAAACATCTTTCTCCGAAGGGTCTTACAGCGATTTGGGAGGCGCTACGCCGCAAAACGGCTATTACTCCAACTACCGCTACAACAACAACCAGATTGATGCGACCGCTTTCCTTTCAGCTGATTATAAGGTGGGCGATTTCAACCTTGGCGGTATCGCGGGGTGGAACCTGAACCAGCGGACATACGTGGCTACGGGCGCTTATGTCAACGGGTTGGACGTTCCCGGGTGGTACCATGTGCAGAATACTACTTCGGCGGCCGTATCGGAACAGAACAAGGAAGAACGCCGTTTGATCGGGCTGTTCGCACAGGCTGAAATCGGGTTTAAAAACTACCTCTACCTGAATCTCTCGGCGCGTAACGACTGGTCGTCGACGCTTCCGCAGGGGAATAACAGCTACTTCTATGGCGGCGTCAACGCTTCGCTGATCCTGAGCGAACTGCTGCCCTCGTTGAAAGACCACCAGATCGACTTCCTGAAAGTACGCGCAGCTGTCGGGCAAACAGGTAACGACGCCGGCGTATACCGGACATCGACATGGTTTACCCCTTTGACCAGCAGCACGTTCTACTATACCCGCCTGCCTATCGGGGGCGTATCGGGATTGAGCGAAAACAACCGGCTGCCCAGCCAGATATTGAAGCCTGAAATGACGACCGAATACGAGCTTGGGGTTTCGGGGAACTTCCTCGGGAACCGTATCCGCGTAGACCTGGCCTATTACAACAAGCAAACCAAAGACCAGATTATCTCGGCCACCTTGCCTCCCGAAACCGGCTATACGTCGGAAACGCGCAACGTCGCCCAGCTTGAAAACAAGGGGATTGAAGCCCTGCTGAGCGTTACGCCGGTGCGTACAAGAGACTGGGATTGGGAAATTGGTGCGACATTTACACGCAACCGCGGTAAGGTGATCAAACTGTGGGATGGCGTCGACGAGAACGGCTATCAGGCTGTCACCTGGCGCGGCATACAGTACCAGATGCGGGAGGGAGAACCTATCGGCGTATTCCAGGTACCGCCTGTCGCCCGTGTGGAAGACGAAAGCAGTCCCTATTATGGCTATATGATTGTGAATAACAACGGATTCCCTACCACCGACAATACGAAGAAGCAGGTCATCGGAGCATCGCAGCCCGACTTTATGCTGGGGTTCAATACCTCCCTGAAGTATAAAGACTTCCGGCTCACGATCGTCGGCGACTGGCACAAAGGCGGCTATATGGTGTCTAATACCTCCTATATCAGCCACTTCAACGGAAACTCCACACAGACGGTATATAACGAGCGCAACACGTTCGTATTCCCTAATTCCGTGAAAGTAGTCAATGGCGAATATGTAGAAAACAATATCCCGACGATGTCCAACCAGGTGAACTATTCATTAGGTAACTATTCGTATAACACCTTGTTGCTGCAGAATTTCATTTTGCCGAAAGATTTCTTCAAAATCAGGGAGATCACGCTTTCGTACGACGTACCGAAAAAGGCGTTGGCCTCTACCCCTCTCAGCAAAGTGACGGTCAGCCTTATCGGGCGTAACCTGTTCCTGTTCACGCCGAAAAAGAACAACTATATCGACCCCGAAGTATCCAACCTGGGGAACGACCTGACGTCGGAATTTGGCGAAACAACCAGCGCGGCCTCCATACGTAATATCGGAGGATCAATCAAGATCGAGTTCTAATCTAAAAAAAGAAGAAGAAGATGAAAAAGAATATAAATAAGAAAAATAGACTATATGCAGGGTGCATGGCTGTTTTGTTGAGTGTATCGGCTATTTCCTGCACGGACTACCTGGACATCAACAAAAACCCGAACTATCCTACGGAGGGGACACTCTCCACTTTGCTCCCCTCGGCAGGCGCAACGACCGTCGCCCAATGGGGATATAACGGGCAGTTGGTCGGTGATTTGTGGTCGCAATATGTGACGCAGGGCAATTCGACCAACCAGTATAATACGACGGTAAATTACAGCCTGACAGCGGCTTCATACAACGCTTTCTGGACAAATGCCTACGCCAATACGCTGCCCGACCTGAAGATCGTGCTTCAACTGGCGGAAGAGCAGGGCGCATGGAATTATTGGGTCATGGCGAAAATCCTGGTCGCCTATAACTACCACATGCTGACCGACTTCTATGGCGACATTCCTTTTACGGAAGCGGTACAGGCGGCTGAGTTCCCACAACCGAAATACGACGACAGCCGGACGGTCGTCTATCCGGGCATCATCGCCCTTTTGAATGAGGCCATCGCCAAGGCAGGCGACGCCAAAGGCGGTTCCAACCCGACGGTGACAAGTGCGGATTACTTCTTCAACGGGAATGTCGACAAGTGGATTGCCTTTGCCAAAAGCTTGAAACTGAAACTGCTTATGCGCGACTTTGAAGCCAACCGCTCGGAAATCACCTCCCTGTTGAGTGCCGGAGGTTTGCTGGAAGAAGACTGCGCCTTTACCGCTTTTGAAGATGCTACGAACAAGGGAAACCCGCTCTACGAGTATAACATCCGGCAGTTGAATACGCGCGAAAATATCCGTGCCTGCCATACGTTCCTCGAATTTCTGCTGGCTTATGACGATCCGCGTGTCGAACAGGTCTATGAACTGACCGCTACGGCACAGGCGGCGATCAATTCGGGAGAAACGCTGACATACCGCGAAATGTATGGCGGGCTGCCGTGCGGTACCAAGCCCGGCACCACCCCGGGGGAAGACGAAGCGGTACCCCTCGTCAACTCGTCGAGGTACAAACAAGCCTATAGCGACCCCGTTTACCTGATGAATGCAGCCGAAGCCTCGTTCCAGGTAGCTGAAGCGCAGGCGCGCCTGAACAATGCCACCGCAGCGAAAACGGCTTACGACATAGGGGTGACAAAAGCCTTTGATCGTTGGGCCTACGATGCTACGCCGTTTATCGCCAGCGGTGGCGCTTATGCCTTTGACAGCTCGTCACTGGATGCGATGCTGAAATGCATCTTGATCCAGAAATGGGTGGCCGGAGCGAAAGCCAATTCATGGGATAGCTGGATGGATCGCAACCGTACCGGTATTCCGGGGATCAGCGATGCGAATACGGTACGTGTCAGCAACATCACGCCGGGGCTTACGCCCGGGTATGAACTCGGTACGCTGGTCAATCCCGGTACGACCGTACTTCAGCCGCGCGAACTGCCCCGCCGTTTGCTTGTGCCCGAGGCGTCGTCTTCCTATAATACAAATGCGCCTACGACAAAGCCCTTGCAGGAACCCCTGTGGTGGCAAGTGGCGAATGGTAAGTAAATCATTAATAGTAATACAGATAAAAATATGAAACAGATTAAATATATCCTTTGCCTGTTCATCGCTTTCATGGGATTGGCCTCTTGTGAAACCTACGGTGATTATGAAATTGAATATTCATCCATCCACCCTCTGGGCGGCATGTATAGAATAACCGTAACGGATGAGGCTGGTGCGTTGGTGTATAGAAACTACTGCCACTTGTTCAACACCTCCGACGGCTCTACCACGCAATGCTGGATCCGTACAGGCGCTTACAACCTCAGCGGGGCCAATGCGTATGCCATCAACGGAAAGATCAATTGCGACCTGAAAGCGCTGACCTTTTCGGGCAGCAACATTGAGAATCTGGCGGGAAATCTCGTCACTTCAACGACAACGTTCTCCGTTACAGACGGCAAAGTCGTGTTAAAGGGCGTAACGACCCCCTCAGGCACACAAGCCGATGCCATATCGTTTACCTTTACCAACTCCCGTTTCCCCGGTAAAACCTACACCGTAGAGGGCTACCGTTATACCGGATGGGCCGACGATTGATCATGATGGATGTCGTGCATAAGATGACATAAAAAGCTATAGTGCAGGGTTTTTAAACAGACAATCAGTATTTAAACACACGACCTGTACAACGTGAAGGGGGACGCTCGGGAGAGCGATCCCCTTTTTTTGGTGTGCCGACGGTGCGTGGACTGAATATCATTTTGTCATTTTGGCGCCGGTTTTTTTGCGAAATGGCGAAATGACAAAATGATAGTTTTACCACTCTGAAACTCTCTGAGAATTGGCTGTATCGCCCCGCGGGACGAGCCGTCGCCAAATATGGCGGAAAAACGGGGGTTAAGGAGCCACATTTTGCCGACATATATAAATGGGTATCAGGCGAAAAACCGCTCTTTTTACCCCTTTAAAGTTGAGTGGCGTTTTGGAGTAATTTTGGAGTTAAATTTCGTCATTTTAATCTTAGTAAACGCGCGTTTAAGACTTGTTGACAAAACACCCGAAGCTTTCCAGAAAATCATCTGGATGATGTCCGGACATCATCTGGATTATTATAGAAATCATCCAAATGATGTTGGAACATCATCCAGATGTTTTCGAACAATTCTCCGAGAATCTTTGTCATTTCGCCCGAAATGGCGGAATGTCCCTCCAAAAATAGAGAAAAATTCAACAAAATGCAAAAAATACGCCTCTGCTGAAAAGGCCGTTTTCTTTACAAAATGTCAGAAAAAGGCCGTTTTCGGTGACTATTTGTATTTTCAAAATGTCGGAATCACGTTATCCTCATCCTTAATTATTCCGCTCATTCCGAGGCGATTATGATTCTCGTCATCATAAGCGCCCAATAAACTAGGTTTATCAAAAAGGGAAATGACGGCGATTGCGTGATTTCCAGCCGATTACAATCAAATAGTATCCGTCATTGCGAGTACCCAATAAACTGCGTTTATCAAAAAGGGGAAATGACGAGAATTGATTGTTTTTTAGCCGATTGTAAATTCTCGTCATTATAAACGCAGTGAAGCAATCCAGAAGTGGGACTAAAACCTCAATTTCCGTCCTCTCTATCGGAGTTGTCTCCCCTCGCTGCGCTCGGTCGACATGACATTGGTGTCTTTTTTTGGGGGGGGAGGGGATTGGAGGCGCGGCAAAGCCGCCGCTTCCAATCCCCTCTCTCTTTTCAGCATGCGATTGTCATGTCGACCGAGCGCAGCGAGTGGAGACATCGCCGATCGAGAGGGCGAAAACCGAGTGTGTCGCACCTCTGGATTGCTTCACTGCGTTCGCAATGACGGGTACTACTTTTATATAATCGCATGAGAATCAGGCAATCGCCATCATTTCCCTTTTTGATAAACCTGGTTTATTGGGCACTCGTGCGGATTCCCCTGCATATCTTCTGTTAGATTCAAAGGCGCCCTTAAGCTCCTTAAATGCCTTAGCCTTTTAAGTCTCTTAAGAGCGCCTTTGAAGATCCCAAGTCGAGCGAGCAATTACCGTGAAAGTTGAATCAAGTCAAAATACATCAGCCTGGTTTTTAATTCCTTATCTTCCGGCATACTGATGTATTCCTTTTCTTGTTTTTCAGAAGAAAACAAATACAGAAAACCGTTGGCTTCATAATATTTACGGGTATTCTCATTGTTGTAGGCATCAACTGTAAGGTAGCGGCAAGCAGACCAATTATCCCCGGCAAGGGCTACCGTTCGGATAAATCGTATTAATTCAGACCCAATCCCCCTGTTACCATAGTCCCTGTTAACACCCAACCGTCCTATCAACATGGCGGGATAGCTACTCAAACGCTTTTCATAAGGAATATTTTCCACTAATTTCTTCTTTCGGTTATTAGGCAGATTCCGACCGTCAATACTGGAATTTGCAAGGGTAAAGGCACACACAATAACAGAGGGATTGTGATCCAAACGATAACAAAAAGATTTCCCCAACAGTTGAAAATCAAAGTTTTCAACATTGTTGAGGAAAAAATCATCCAAATCCGAATCTCCGCAGCTGAATGATTGACATTGGGAGAGTATTTCGTTATTTAACGGGAATAAAGTACATTTTTCAAGAAGAAAACCCATAACAAATTACATAAACGAACCTTTGGCTTTTGCTTTTTGAACAATTGCCTTGTATTCATCTATATCTTTTGATATGTCTATCATGTTGCGGCGCTTCTCGGATTTTAGTCTTTCCCTTTCAAACTTACGCCATACTGCACCTTCCAAAACGGGTATACTTCTGATTGGTATTGCCATTTGTCTATCTATTTATAAAATTACTTTTGCAAAGATATTAATTTTTACCTAAATAACCAGCATTCGCATTGTTATCCATCCCGGAAAGCCACTCTCGTTTCGACAAGCTCAACGACCGGGGATGGTAGCTGAGCCTGTCGAAGCCCAACGTTACAACTCCCGGATCCAGATATTGCGGAAGCTTACCGGGTCGCCGTGGTCTTGGAGGACGATGGGGCCGGGGCCGTGTTTGACTACTCTGGGGAAGCCGACGTACTCGGTGGTTCCCAGGATGGTGACGTTGTTCAGCAAAAGGATGCCGTTTTGGAGGAGGGTTACCCGGGGGGGGGTGCGGTATGTGCCGTCTTCCTTGAATACGGGGGCGGTGTAGATGATGTCGTATACGTTCCATTCGCCGGGTTTACGCATGGCGTTGGCCAATGGAGGCGTTTGTTTGTAGATACTGCCGGTCTGCCCGTTGATGTAGGTTTCGTTGTTGTAACAGTCCAGTACTTGCACTTCATACATGCCCTGCAAATAGACGCCGCTATTCCCGCGTCCCTGGCTGCTGCCGGTAATCCCTACGGGGATGCTCCATTCTATGTGCAGCTGGAAATCGTTGAATTTCTGCTTCGTCTGAATGACGCCCTTACCTTTGACGACGGTAACGACCTTGTCGTGGACATTCCAGCCTGCCGCTTCTCCCTTTCCGTTTTCCCATGCGGAGAGGTCTTTCCCGTCAAATAGAACGATCGCATCCGACGGAGCCGTCAGGAACGCGTTTTCCGTCGCTTCGCCCGGTGTGACGATCCTGGGCTGCGGCGTCCAGTATTCCGACATGCCCGCCGTCATCGGCTCGGGTTTCGGATACTCTTTCTCCTGCGCATGGAGAGACATACTGAGGATGGAAACCCATGCGGCAAACGATACTTTTAACAAAACTGTTTTTCTTTTCATGATATACATTATTTATATGTGATTATAATTTGTGTGTGAACAATCGCTGTTGGGCTAATGCTTCATATTTCGTTCCGGGCATCCCGTAGTTGCAGTAGGGATGGATACTGATCCCGCCGCGGGGGGTGAAGATGCCGGTGACTTCGATGTACTTCGGCGACATCAGGGCGATCAGGTCTTTCATGATGATATTCACGCAATCTTCGTGAAAAGCCCCGTGGTTGCGGAAGCCGAACAGATACAGTTTCAGGCTTTTGCTCTCTACCATCTTCTCGGCGGGGATATAGTCGATATGGATCGTCGCAAAATCCGGCTGTCCGGTGACCGGGCAGAGGCTGGTAAACTCGGGGCAGTTGAAACGTACCCAATAATCATGTTCGGGATGTTTATTCCCGAACGTTTCCAGTATACCGGGCGCATACTCCCCGCCATACACCGTCTTTCCACCCAATAGGTGCAACTCTTCTTCCCTGTTCTGCTCCATACGTTTATGCTACCGTTATTTCTTCTTCCAAATAAATATCCTGAATGGTATTCAATAGTTCCACACCCTCTTTCATCGGTCGTTGGAACGCTTTTCTCCCACAGATCAACCCCATCCCTCCGGCGCGTTTGTTGACGATCGCCGTGACGACAGCCTCTTTCAGATCGGATACGCCGTGCGATTCCCCGCCCGAATTGATCAGCCCGATACGTCCCATGTAGCTGTTTGCCACCTGGTAGCGGCAGAGGTCGATCGGATGCTCGGTGGTGAGTTCGGCGTACATTTTCTGGTTGTACTTACTGAAACGGATAGCCGGGAATCCGCCGTTGTTGACCGGTAGCTTTTGCTTGACGATGTCGGCCTGGATGGTGACGCCCAGGTGGTTGGCCTGTCCCGTCAGATCGGCCGATGCGGTATAGTCCATCCCCTCTTTCTTGAAACCGTCGTTCCGCAGGTAACACCAGAGTACCGTCGCCATCCCCAGTTCGTGCGCACAGGCGAAAGCCTCCGCTATGCCGGTCAATTGCCTCCTGCTCTCGGCAGAACCGAAGTAGACGGTAGCGCCGACGGCCACCGCCCCCAGGTTCCACGCCTCCCTGACCGTGCCGAACAGCGTCTGGTCGTAAGAGGTGGGATAGGTCAGCAGCTCGTTATGGTTGATCTTGACGATGAACGGGATTTTGTGCGCATATTTACGCGCCATGATCCCCAGCACGCCAAAGGTAGACGCCACCGCATTACATCCGCCCTCTATGGCCAACCGTATGATGTTTTCCGGATCGAAATACAGCGGATTGGGTGAGAAAGAGGCTCCGGCGGTATGCTCGACGCCCTGGTCTACGGGGAGGATAGACAGATAGCCCGTATGGGCGAGCCGTCCATGCCCAAAGAGCGCCTGGAGGCTCCGCAACGTTTGGATATTCCTGTCCGATCCCGTCCACAGGTCGTCCACCTGTGCCGGGGATGGGACATGGATCAGTGATTTATTGATCGTTTTGCACCGGTGCTCCAGGTAATACCCGCTCTCAGGCCCCAGTAAGTCAATGATAGCTGATAGGTTCATCGCGCGTACATTATTTATTTACCGGACGCAGGATATAGGAATAGCTGTATTGCTTACCCAGCAGCCTGTATTGATCCAACGGCTTTGACCCCCAACTCGTATCGCCTCCCAGCCCGCGCTGTTGCCAGTCGATATTGACGGCGACGATGCGGCGGGGGTCGATGTCGGCGGAATGTTGTTGCTTTTTCGTCAGCCCCGGATCGAAATCCTCGTCCAGGTTGTGGCGGGCGGTGAAGTTCAGCGATTCGCCGGAAGCGTCGACCCGTAGGCCATAGCCCTCGCCGTTGGTGAACGAAACCGTACGCAGGCATGTCCGGTTGCCGTTCTCCTGCGGACGGATATAGTCGAATCCCATATCTTTCACTAAGCTTTCGTAACGCCCGACGAACATGGACTGTTTCCTGTCCCAATAGTTTTCCAGCGGCCCCCGCCCGTAATAGGATACGTGGTCGAACGTCACCGGCAACTGCATCTTCATACCGAAGCGCGGCAGTTCGGGCAGCTCCTTATCGCCCATATCTATACTGGCGGTTATCTTGACCGCGCCGTCGTTCAGTATCCGGTAAGCGATCGTATAGTCTACATCTATATATTGTAGCTTGAATTTCGCCACCACCGATACGCCCGTCCCGTCCTGATCCTTGACCTCTATGCCGGTCAGCTTGCGGCTTTCGCCCGCAGCGCGCCAGACGTTTAGCGTGACCTGCAGACGTTCGCCGAAGTCGTTGTCCGTCGGCGCACGCCAGAAGTTCGGCACCGGGGCGGCAGTGAGCAGGCGTTTGTTGTCGTAGCTGTATTCGGTCAGCAATCCGGAGCGTAAATTGATACGTCCCTTGACCTTGCCGCTTTCAAACGACAGGGCGTCGTCTCCCTTTTGTATCTTCAGCGTACCCTCAGGCCGCTCTTCCTTGGCAAAATAGGCGCTGTTGGGGAACCATAGCTGTTCCGACGCCACGACATGCCCCACCGGTACCATCTCCGTCCCGTACTTCTCCGTCGCTTTCAGGTTCAGGAAATACTCTTCCCCCGCTTTCGGGGAATAGGGCGGTAGCGGGATGGTGGCCGCCACTTTCGCGCCGGGCTTCCCCGATACGGTGAATGTGCCGGAGGCCGTAACCCTGTCGTTCACCTGGAATGACCATTCGTAGTTGTAATGGCTCAGGTCGGTGAACATGAAATAGTTGATCAGTTCGATTTTACCCTTTTCCACATCGACCGGCTGGAAATAGATCCCCTGGTAGGTTTTCTTTACCTGGTACAATCCCGGATGCACCGTGCGGTCGGCGCTGACTAAGCCGTTGGCGCAGAAATTCTCGTCATGCGTCCAGCGCTCTCCGCCCTGGTCGCCGCCATAATAGAAGTATTTGCGCCCGTTGGGGTCGGTCGTTTCCAGCCCCTGGTCGACCCAGTCCCAGATAAAGCCGCCCTGCAGGACGGGGGACTTGAGGATAATGTCCCAGTATTCCTGGAAGTTACCGGTGCTGTTCCCCATCGCATGGGCGTACTCGCACAGGATCCATGGACGGTCGGTGTCGGTACGGTCGGCATACCACTGTAGTCGTTGCGGTGAGGTATACATCCAGGCGATAACGTCGGAATAGGGCTCTTTCTCGGGGGCGCGTTCGCACTGTACGGTACGGGAGGGGTCGCGCTGCTTCATCCATTGGTAGGTGGCTTTGTAGTTGTCGCCGAAATCGCTTTCGTTACCGGTAGACCATCCGATGATCGAGGGGTGGTTCTTGTCCCGTTCCACCATCCGCTGCGTGCGGTCGAGGTGCTGCCCCAGCCAGGCTTTGATATGCGACGGGTGGCGCGAGCGGTCGAAGCCGTCAAGCCCGTGCGATTCGATGTTGGCCTCGTCGATGACATACAGGCCGTACTTGTCGCAAAGGCGGTACAGTTCCGGGTCTTGCGGGTAGTGGCACGTGCGGATGGCATTGAGGTTGAACTGCTTCATGATACGGATATCTTTCAGGCGGGTGGCCTGGTCTACGGCGTGGCCGTTCAGGGGGTGATGTTCGTGCATGTTGGTACCCTTGATAAGGACGGGCATACCGTTGACCAGGAGCTGTTTATTCTTTAGCTCGATCTTGCGGAAACCGGTCTTCACCGCCGTCAATTCCGCCGTTTTCCCCGCGCCGTCGACGAGTGTAATCAGGACGTCGTAGAGGTTGGGAAATTCGGCGCTCCACAGCTTCGGGCTGCTCACCTGTTGGGAGAAAGAGACTTTCCGTTCGTCGCGGGAGGCGATCTCGGGAAGCGGCAGCCGTTTCGTAAACAGCGGTTTGCCGGACTCGTCGGCCAGCGTCACCTCGACCGAATAGCGGTCGACGGCACGATCGCTGAAGTTCCGCACCGTAACCTCCATATTGAACAGCCCGTTTTTGTAGCTCTTGTCCAGGTCGCCGACGACAAAGAAATCTTCGATAGAGACTTTCGGGCGTGCAATCAGCAGCACCTCCCTTTCGATACCGGCCAACCGCCAGAAGTCCTGGTCTTCCAGGTAGGAGGCGTCGCTCCATTTGAACACCTCGACGGCCAACAGGTTCTCCCCTTTCTTCAGGAAACGGGTGACGTCAAACTCCGCCACCGTTTTGGAGGCTTTGGAATAGCCGGCTTTCTGTCCGTTTACCCATACGGTAGCCGCGCCAGCAATGGATCCGAAATGGAGGATCACCTCTTTCCCGTCCCAACCGTCCGGCACGGTAAAAAACGTGCGGTACGACCCTACCGGCAAATCCTCGTTATCCACGTAGGGCGGGTTAGCCGGAAAAATATACGGGCTATTGCTATACACCGGAACGCCGAACCCCTGTGTCTCCCAACTGGCGGGGACAAGGATATCTTTCCAATGGTCGGCATTATAGCCGGGCTTGTAGAAATCCAGCGGACGCTCCGACGGTTTAATACTAAAGTGAAAACGCCACGTCCCGTTCAGTGAATAGACAAACGGCGTATTGTATTTATCCCCGCTCAACGCCTGGTATTTCCCCTCATAAGGAACAAAGGTAGCGCGTGGCTTCTCAACGCCCTCATTGATCAACTCAGGATTCTCCCAAAAGTTAGTCTGCGCCTGCATAGTCATTACCAAAAACAACCAGCAAAACAAAATTGATACTGCTTTCATATTAGTTCTTCCTTTTATATTTTAGGTTATCTGTATGCGAATGAAAGAGATACTAATAACTCCGCTGCGAAGATAATCATTTTTTTATAATTAATAGTGAATAGTGAACAGTGAATAGTGAACAACGAATAGTGAATAGTGAATAGTGAACAGTGGGCGAGTACCCAATAAACCAGGTTTATCAAAAAGGGAAATGACGGCGATAGCAATCCCGTTAGGGGGACCGAGCGGGAGAACGTCATGTCGACCGAGCGCAGCGAGTGGAGACACCTCCGATCGACCCGCCTGCCCTTGCGATCGGAGGTGTCTCCACTCGCTGTGCTCGGTCGACATGACGTCCTGTTTGCGCTCGGTCGACATGACGTCCTGTTTGTTCGTTATTGCCCAAGAACTCTCAACTCTCCACTCTCAACTCTCAATTCTCAACTCAAAAAATACCTACATGTAGGTATTTTTTCAACTTTCCTTACCTCTCCCGACGGTTGTTTGGGAGGAAAGGGCGTTCTTTGCCCGCTTAATTTTTATACTATGGATATATTAGAACAAATTAAGCGATTGGGAGGAGGAAATCTGACGCAGGGAGCGTTGGAGCAGTTGATTGAACAGGCTGGCAACGACAGGTATGATATCATACGTGCGTGCATACATCAATTGACCGACAAAGAGGTGTTGAAGATGAAGAACGGGGAGTGGCTAAAGACATTTTTTTTTGACTACTACCGTGCCGAAGTGGACGAAATACAGAAAGGGAATCAGGATAGGAAACCATGCCTGAAAAAGAACAAAGCGAAAGATGTTATCCAAACCATGGTCGAACACCTGATTGAGATGAAAGAAAATGACTGTTTTGAGGAAGAATATACCGTCCCACAACTGACAGATGCACTCTTCAGCGCCTTTGAATTGCCATACGAACCATCGACGGAAAAAAGATTTCGCACTTTTTTTTACAGGAAAAAGCCTAAGAAACAATGAAGTAATTATCTTTAACTATATTGACGGAGTTCGTTAAATTTGGCAGGTGAAAAAAAAAGGTCGCCTCATTTACAGCGTATTGCTTTTTTTTACCTGCCAAATCCAACGAACTCCATTAAAAAAGAACTATTTACCTTTGCCGCCGTAATTAATATAAATAAAAATTATGAACATTACTTATTATTCAAACCTACACAAGCCGGCAGCGGGCGATAAGCCCCTCGGAGAGGTGTTGGAAAGTATTGAAAAGGGCGCACATGCCTCAGTCGTAAACCGCTTCAGGGAAAAACTCGCCGAGGGCAGCAAAGAGGC